>JANPCA010000001.1:0-4104 GCA_031430715.1 Hyphomicrobiales bacterium
ATGACCAAGACGATGAAAACCCTGGCGCTTGCCGTGGGCCTATGCGCCATGATGGCGGGTGCGGGCAGCGCCTCCGCCGCCAATCTTCACCACGTCACGCTGCGGCTTGGCCTCGTAGACGGCGGTGCCGATCAGTTTCTCGGCGGCGGAGGCGCTGCCCGCACCCGCCATCATGGCGCATAGGCCCACGGCAAGCGCCAGGGTTTTCATCGTCTTGGTCATTGAATATCTCCGTTGAGTCGAGGGCCGCCAGTTTCAACCGCCAGGCGGGCTCGCGTCAACGCATGAACGCCATTGAAGGCGTATTTCGGGCAGGTGCGGGCGAACCGGCGCGGGTTCCGGGTGTCAGCGCACGACCAGCAGCGTGGTGTGGTCGAGTCTCGCGCCGGTGTGAGCGCCCGATACTTGCGCAATGATCTTCACACCATGGGCGCCCGCCGCCAGATTGCGGCTGACGGTGATCGACTGGTGCGCCCAGCCGCCACCGATGCCGGCACCCCGCCCGCTGCAGAAGGCGGCATCGGGACCGGACGGCAACACCGCCGAATTGTCGATAAAAATCGTCAGATGGATATAGGAACTCAGGTTCCCGATCAGCCGGCATTCGGCGGTATAGGTCACCGTGACCAAACCCGTCGTGGGGTTGGTGAATTGCAGGGCGGTATTGGCGGCATTCGTCAGAAACACCGGCTTCACGTCAGAGCCGGTCCAGGTCTGGGCCTGCGAGGTAAGTGCCGTCAACAGAATGTCCGCCTGGGCCGGAATCGAGCCTGCCGCGAGACAGGCCGCGGCCACTGCCGCTTTCGCCATGGTTCTAACGTTCATTGCGCTCTTCCTCACATGACCTGCTGGCGAAGGTTTGAATGCACGAATGGCAAGCATGGCGGGTCTCACTGCGCGACCACGAGTGTCGACGCGCGGATGCTGGCGCCGAGGTGGGGGCCGCCCACCACCGCTCCAATCCTGATCTGGTGCGTACCGGCGAAGAGCGTTCGCGACGCGGTCATGGAGCGGCGCGCCGCTCCGCCGCCCACGGTCCCGCTCCGCCCGCTGCAGAAGGCGTCACCGTTGCCGGTGGGAATCAATTTTACATTGTCGACAAAAATCGCGACGACGAGATAGGAACCCGTGTCGGCGTTCAATCGGCATTCCGCCGTGTAAGTGAACGACACCGATCCAGTCACGGGGACCGAGAACAACAATGCGGTGGCGCCGTCATTGACAAGTAGTTGCTTATCCACGTTGCCGGTCCAAAATTGAGGAAAGCTGGATTTGGCAATCAACAGATTGTCGGCACGTGCCGGCAGCGCGCCGGCCGCCAGGCAAAGCGCCGCCACGGCTACTATCGCGGTGTGTTTGCGTTTCATCGCGGTCTTCCTCTCATGTCCTGCCGGAGAAGAGTTGAATGCACCAAGGGGCGGCCGGACCCCGCGCGGTCATCGGGGAAAATGCCGGTCAACGCCGCACAATGAGCGTGGTGTCGTCGAGCCTGGCGCCGATATGCGGGCCGACGGCGATTGTGTTGACCTTGACCGAGTGCTGTCCGGCTGCCAGGGCTTTGCTCACCGCCAGCGCAAAGTGCGCCAGGCCGCCGCCTACTCCAACGCCCAGCCCGCTGCAGTAGGCATCACTGACGTTGGATGGAACCACCGCCTCATTGTCGATCAGGACGGTGATGTCGACAAAGGAATTGGCTGCCCCGACAATCTGGCACTCGGCGGTGAAGATGACCGTAACTGGGCCTGCCGTGGGATTGTTGAAATTCAGGGATGTGCTGCCCCTTGAGGTCAGTGCAACCGCCTGCGCGGTATTGCCGGTCCAGACCTGAGGTGCGACGGTGAACGAGCCGATGATATTGTCGGCCTTGGCCGAGGGTGCGGCGGCCATGACGCAAGCCGCCGCCATCGCTACCATTCCTGAACGCTGGAAATTCATTGCGTTGTTCCTCGCTGATCCCGCCGGACCGCCCCGAGATTGTCATTGCGGCAAATCCCTGTCAATACGCCGCTTAAGGTTTCGTTAACTTGCCTCCTTCGGACCAGGCACCCCTTCCACCAGCGGCACGAAGCGCACCGGCAGCAGGTGCTCGCGGCCGTAGCCGTCCTTGGTCCGCGTGATGCGGTAAAGGTCTTGCTTGCCCGGCCGCTCTTCGATGGGGATCACCATGATGCCGCCCGGCGCCAACTGATCGAGCAGGGCTTGTGGAACCTGTTTCGCCGCGGCCGTCACGATGATGCGCTCGAAGGGTGCCAGCTTCAGCCAGCCCTTGGTGCCGTCGCCTACCACTTGCGTCACATTGTTGAGTTTCAACTGCTTGAAGCGCGTCTCCGCCTTGGCGGCAAGGGTGCGATAGCGCTCGATGGTGCACACCCTGCGGCATAGTTTCGACAGGATGGCGGTCTGGTAGCCCGATCCGGTGCCGATTTCCAGCACCGTATGGCGGTCATTGACTTGCAGACGGTCGGTCATGAAGGCGACGATGAAGGGCTGCGAGATCGTCTGGCCGCAGGAGATGGGTAAGGCCTGGTCGGCATAGGCCTGATCGGTGAATGTGTCCTCGACAAACAATTCGCGAGGGACGGTCTCGATCGCTTCCAGCACGCTGGTATCGTGGATGCCGCCGGTCCGCAGCGCCATCAGCAGGTTGATCTTGCGCGGATCGCCGGTCACGGCTGGTCGAGCACGGCGCGCACCGCCTCCATGGCCTCGACCTGGGTCAGGTTCATGTGCAGCGGCGTCACCGAAATGCGCTTGTTGAAGACGGCCCAGAGATCGGTGCCCACCGCCGGATTTCCGCGTTCGCGCTTGAAGCCCAGCCAATAGTATTTGTTGCCGCGCATATCGACGCGCTCATCGACTGACAGCAGGTTGACATCGCGCTTGCCCTGGCGGGTCACGTGGATGCCATGCAGGTCATCCGGGCGGCAATCGGGGAAGTTGACGTTCATCAGCACGCCTGGTCCGAATTCCATGCCCATCAGCTTCTTGACGATGCCCGGGCCATGGTGCTCGGCCACCTCATAGCTGAAGCCATTGCCGTGTATTCCGGTCACCTGGGACAGAGCGATGGACTTGAAGCCCAGCATCGTGCCCTCCATGGCCGCGGCGATGGTGCCCGAGTAAGTAACATCATCGGCGATGTTCTGGCCGCGGTTGACGCCCGACAAGACGAGATCGGGGTTGCCGGGCAGGATTTTCCGCACCGCCATCACCACGCAGTCGGTCGGCGTTCCCGCCACCTCGAAACGTTTGTCGGCGATCTTGCGGTAGCGGATCGGATCGGCCAGCGACAGGGAATGCCCGGCGCCTGAATTCTCCTCGGCCGGCGCCACGATCCACACATCATCCGAAATCGCCCTTGCGATGCGCTCCAGCGTTTCAAGACCGGCCGCGTGAATGCCGTCGTCGTTGGTCACCAGAATGCGCATGTCAGGACCTCGTGATTTTATCGGCACCGCCCATATAGGGCCTGAGCGCCTCGGGGATTGTGACGGAACCATCGGCATTCTGATAATTTTCCAGAATGGCCACCATGGTGCGGCCCACCGCCAGGCCGGAGCCGTTGAGCGTATGCACATAACGCGTGCCCTTGCCGTCGGCGGGCTTATAACGGGCCTCCATGCGCCGCGCCTGGAAATCGCCGCACACCGAGCAGGACGAGATTTCGCGGAAGGCGTTCTGGCCCGGGAGCCACACTTCGAGGTCATAGGTCATGCGGCTGCCGAAACCCATGTCGCCGGCGCACAGAAGCATCACGCGGTAGTGGAGGCCGAGTTTCTGGAGCACGCTTTCGGCGCATCCCGTCATGCGCTCAAGTTCGTCACGCGACTGCTCGGGCGTGGTGATCGAGACCAACTCGACCTTCGAGAACTGATGCTGGCGGATCATACCGCGCGTATCGCGCCCCGCCGCACCCGCTTCGGCGCGGAAGCAAGGCGTATACGCGGTGAAACGCAGCGGCAGATCCTTCTCCTCGATGATCCGTTCACGGACGAGATTGGTGAGGGAAACTTCGGCGGTGGGGATGAGCCAGCGTCCATCGGTGGTTTTGAACAGGTCCTCGGCAAATTTCGGCAATTGCCCGGTGCCATACAGGGCGGCATC
>JANPCA010000002.1:0-6048 GCA_031430715.1 Hyphomicrobiales bacterium
AGCAGCATGATAGAGCATGTTCACCACGTCAAACCGGTCCAAACGCCGCAACAGCGGACACCACAGATCAGCCCGCTTGTTCAATAAATCAAAATTCCAGCCGTAACCGATAGATTTGAGAGTTTTTCAATAGCCTGCTAGAGGAACGGGGAATCCGATCGAGGGTCAGAAAACTCGCGTCAGGCCATGAGATTGGCGGCATTCCCTTCACCACCGGCCCCCTCTCCCACATGCTGGGAAACCGGATGTACCTCGGAGAGATCAATCACCGGGACAAGAGTTATCCCGGTGAGCATGAACCAATCATCTCCGTCAATCTCTTCGACGCGGTCCAGACGATCCGTGGCGAAGGCGGCAGCAGCAAGCGGAACGGCTATGAGCGATCCGGCGCCATGCTGGCCGGTCTCATCTTCGACGACGCAGGCAACCGGATGACCCCCATTCATGTGAAGAAAGGTAGTGTCCGCTATCGCTACTACCAGTCGTGGGTTCTGGCGCTGGGGCAGAAGGCGAGGGCCGGATCAGTTTACCGTGTTCCAGCAGGTGAGATCGAGCAGGTGGTGGCAGAAGCGATCCAGAAACACATGGAGATTGTTCCGGGCTCCACTTCGAACGATGTTGCTGCTGAGCTTGTCGGGAACTCGGTCGAGAAAGTCGTCGTTCATCCGGCCCGCTTGGGTGTCAGCTTGAGAGTGGCCGAGGTTGCGTTTTCAGAGACAGATCAACCTGAAAACCGATCCCAATCTGAATTCTTGACCATCGCGTGGGCAAAACCATCATCAATCCGCAAGCGGGAAGTTCTGGGCAATGACAAGCCGGTTACCTCAGCGAGGCCAATCCGGAGCGAGGCACGAACCAGACTTCTCACGGCCGTTGCGCAAGGACGATGTTGGATGGATCAACTCATATCAGGTGATGCAGAAGACATCGCCGGGCTGGCAGCGAAGCATCAGGTCTCAGAGAAGACTGTCCGGTCAACCCTGTCGCTTGCTTTCCTGGCGCCTGACATTGTGCAAGCCGCTATCGACGGCAGACTGCCGCGCGGTCTGGGTGTCTCCCAGATGACCGATCTTCCTGCCGACTGGGTTCTGCAACGGCAGCAGTTCGGTCTCGCTTGAAGCGGCTGTGGACCTGAGTTTTTCGTGGCTGGTCACCTATGATGTCCAGCTTCTTTCGTTCGAGCATCTTGAGCCAGACCCGAGCAACTGACGAACGTGTCTCGCCTCACTGACGAACCAGTCTCGGTACAATTGAGACAGGGATTTGGGAAAATATCTTCGAGGCTCTGAGACGGTGCCGAGTATGCGGGGAATTGGCTCCTGCAAAGTCTCGTGTGAGACTGCAATTGTGCCGAGCAGACTGCGCAAGCCACGGAACTGTCGGAGCTATTTGGGAGTGTACAGAGAACCGTGAGTTCGTCTGAGACTGGATGGTGGAGCCAGGCGGAATCGAACCGCCGACCTCTTGAATGCCATTCAAGCGCTCTCCCAACTGAGCTATGACCCCTTAAACCGATCCTGAACACCGCATTGGGGGCGGCGGAGAGGGGCGGAACCTAGTTCCGCTCACCTTAACAATCAAGCGGAATTTCGTCAGCTTTCCTCTTCGTCTTCCTTGCCCCCCGGACCGTCGAGGAGGCCATCCATGCCGCCGCCCTCCTCTTCCTCCTCGACCAGGAAGGTATCGTCCTCGCCTTCGGCACCCTCGGTTTCCTCGCCGAGGTCGACGTCCTCGATGCCCGCGGTCTCATCGTCGGCCACGTCGGGGGCCTCGGCGTCCTCGAGGCTCACCAGTTCGACGTCGGCCACTTCGATGTCGTCGGCCTCGACCTCGCGCGGCTTCGGTGCCTGGGTCATGGCCGGCATGTCGCCCTTCGACGGCAGTACCGAGGCCGCGACGAAATTGGCGCCGCATTTCGGGCAGACGATGGGGTTCTTCAGAAGATCGTAGAAACGGGTGGCGCAGGTCGGGCAGGTGCGCTTGGTTCCGAGTTCAGCCTTGACCACGGTTGATCCTTTCGACGGCAGGGAATGGCATGATTGGGGCGCTCCATGACATTTCCATCCGGCAATGTCAAAAGCCAATGAACGGGGATGGTGACAGAGCCCAAGCCAATCGTGTATCGGAGCGCCCCATGACCCAGTCCCAGCCCGCAAACCCGCTTCCGCTCATCTCGCGCAAGGCGTCCGGCCTGAAAGGCCGCATCCGGGTGCCGGGCGATAAGTCGATGTCGCACCGGGCGCTGATGTTCGGGGCCGTGGCGATCGGCGAGACCAGCATCTCGGGGCTGCTCGAGGCCGAGGACGTGATCAACACCGCCAGGGCGATGACGGCGCTGGGCGCTTCAGCTGCGCGTGGCGATGACGGCATTTGGCGGGTGCGGGGGGCGGGTGTCGCGGGATTGAGATCGCCCGAAAATCCGCTGGATTTCGGCAATTCCGGTACCGGGGTGAGGCTGGCCATGGGCCTCATGGCAACCACGCCGCTCACCGCCCGCTGCGTTGGCGATGCCTCGCTCTCGAAGCGGCCCATGGGGCGGGTGACGGAGCCGCTGGCGCAGTTCGGAACGCGCTTCGAGACAGCCGGGGGCGGGCGGCTGCCCCTGACGCTCATGGGTGCCAGGAACCCGGTGCCGGTGACCTACCGGCTTCCTGTCGCATCGGCCCAGGTGAAATCCGCCGTCTTGCTGGCGGGCCTCAACACGCCTGGCATTACGACGGTCATCGAGCCCACGCCGACGCGCGATCACACCGAGCGCATGCTCAAGGGCTTTGGCGCGGCGATCAGTGTCGAGCTGCGCGCCGATGGCCGTCATATCGCAATCGAGGGCCAGCATGAATTGAAGGCGCAAGCCCTCGATGTGCCGGGCGATCCCTCGTCTGCCGCCTTCCCGATGGTGGCGGCGCTGATCACCCAAGGCTCGGGCATCGTGATCGAAAACATCATGCTGAACCCGACGCGAACGGGCTTGATCGAGACGCTGATCGAGATGGGCGGCGACATCACAGTCGAAAACCGCCGTCTGGCGGGCGGCGAGGAGGTGGGCGACCTGCATGTGAAGTCGTCGCGCCTGCATGGCATAAGGGTTCCGGCGTCGCGCGCCCCCTCGATGATCGATGAATATCCCATCCTGGCGGTGGCGGCCTCCTTTGCCGACGGCACGACCCGCATGGAGGGGCTGGAGGAATTGCGCGTCAAGGAAAGCGATAGGCTGGCGGCGGTCGAGGCGGGCTTGCAGGCCAATGGCGTTCCCACTCATTCGGGGCGCGACTGGCTGGAAGTGTCCGGCGGCGGAGCCCCGGGCGGTGGCCGGGTCGTCACCCATATGGATCACCGCATCGCCATGTCCTTCCTCATCATGGGGCTGGCCTCGCGCATCTATACGTTGATCGACGACAGCGCCTTCATCGCCACCAGTTTCCCGGATTTTACGGTCTTGCTCAATGGCATGGGGGCGCGCATCTCGGCGGCGCCGGCCAAATGATCATCGCCGTCGATGGCCCTGCCGCGGCGGGCAAGGGCACCATCGCGCGGGCGCTCGCCCAGCATTTCGGATTGCATTTCCTCGATACCGGCACGCTCTACCGCATGGTGGGATTGTCGGTGCTGCGGAGCGGCGGCGATCCCCAGGATGGGGCGGTGGCCATCGCGGCGGCGCGGGGGCTTGATCCCAACCTGTTCGACGATGCCGGCCTGCGCGGCGAGGCGGTGGGATCGGCCGCGTCCATCGTGGCGGTGATCCCGGAGGTGCGGAACGCCCTGCTTGATCTGCAACGGGCCTTCGCCAGGCAGGCGCCGGGTGCGGTGCTCGACGGCCGCGACATCGGCACTGTCGTCTGCCCCGATGCCGATGTGAAGCTGTTCATCACGGCGAGCCCGCAAGTGCGGGCGAAGCGGCGGCAGCTCGAACTGGGGGCTTCGTCCTATGCAGAGATACTGGCCGAAATCCACGCCCGCGACACCCGCGACTCGCAGCGGCTGACGGCACCGCTCTTTCCCGCCGCTGATGCGGTGGTGATCGACACCTCGGAGATGGGCATCGAAGAGGCGCTGGAGGCGGCGGTCAAGGCCGTGAAGCGGGGCTGAACGAAGTTCCGCCGGGCTGGTTTTCGAACCCCGGTATTGCACGCACACCAAAAGCAAGCGGTTTTGAAGATGGGATAGTTGACGGAGTCAAGTATCCGATTTTCACCCTTCTCCCGCCTCCGGCGGGAGAAGGTGCCCGCAGGGCGGATGAGGGCCGGGCTGCGCAGCAGCACGGTGGTGCCACACACGCATTCGCTTTTTTGTATGGCCGCCTTGATGTGATGACCATCACATGCCAGCACCGCAGAAGCGCGTAAATGCCCGCATCCCATGAAACCCGGCTCCGAACGGCACGACCATGTCCAGACTGATGATCGATCACCCCATGCTGATGTTCCTCGCGATTGCCTTGGCGGTGGTGGTTCTCATTCCATGGGGGAGCATCGCCGGGTGGGTGATCCGGCTTCATCGTTGACGAGCGTGGCGCTGACATCGAACGGGTTGTGAAGCCTGGCATCGCGCCTTTCTTGTGATTGGCGGTGCGCGTCCATCATTCGCTGGGGTGAATGGAACGTGGAGAGCTATGCTCGTTGCACCACCGCGTTGCGAGGGCAACGCGGCCCTCATCCGCCCTACGGGCCCCTTCTCCCGCAAGGGGCAGGAGAAGGGCAATAGCGTGGTGGGTTACGCGCTTGCCCCCACTCCGCTTTTCCCCTATACCGCGCGGCGTTTCAGGACGTTGGCCTTGTGGCCTTCGGACATTCACCGGGATGCTCCTCTCAGCTTCCCACTCTGTTTCTGAATTCTTGGGGCATCTTGCCGCCTGCCTGGGCGGGGCCTTTGAGTTTGGGGACGTTGTTGTCGAGTTTGCCGGCATGGGGTCCATTTCAACCCCGGAGCCATGCCGGACGTCCTAGCGGGTTTTTCCGCCGGGCCTGCCTCGATGTTACAGGAATAGATCACCCATGGCGAAATCCGCCGTCTCTCTGACCCCCACCCGTGAAGACTTCGAATCGTTGCTTCAAGAAAGCTACAGCGACAATCCCGCCACCGAGGGTTCGGTGGTGAAGGGCCGCATCGTGGCCATCGAAAACGATTTCGCCATCATCGACGTCGGTCTCAAGACCGAGGGCAAGATCGCTGTCAAGGAATTCTCCCAGCCGGGCAAGGCCGAAGTCAAGGTCGGCGACACGGTTGAGGTCTATCTCGAGCGCATCGAGAACGCCATGGGCGAGGCCGTCCTGTCCCGCGACAAGGCCAAGCGCGAAGAGGCCTGGACCCGCCTCGAGCAAATGTCCAACAAGAACGAGCGCGTCGATGGCGTGATCTTCGGGCGCGTCAAGGGCGGCTTCACCGTCGATCTGGGCGGTGCCGTGGCCTTCCTGCCCGGTTCGCAGGTCGACGTGCGGCCGATCCGCGACGTGGGACCGCTGATGAATGTCACCCAGCCCTTCCAGATTCTCAAGATGGACCGCAGGCGGGGCAACATCGTGGTGTCGCGCCGCGCCATCATGGAAGAAACCCGCGCCGAGCAGCGCTCGGAACTGGTGCAAAACCTCGCCGAGGGCCAGGTCGTGGAAGGCATGGTCAAGAACATCACCGACTATGGTGCGTTTGTGGACTTGGGCGGCATCGACGGATTGCTGCATGTCACCGACATCGCCTGGAAGCGCGTCAATCATCCTTCCGACGTGCTGCAGGTCGGCCAGACCTTGAAGGTGCAGATCATCCGCATCAATCCCGAGACGCAGCGCATCTCGCTCGGCATGAAGCAGCTCGACAAGGATCCGTGGGAAGTGGTGGCGGAGAAATATCCGATCGGCTCCAAGGTCAAGGGCCGCGTCACCAACATCACCGATTACGGCGCCTTCGACGAATTGGAGGACGGCATCGAGGGCCTCGTCCACGTTTCGGAAATGAGCTGGACCAAGAAGAACGTGCATCCGGGCAAGATTCTCTCGACTACCGAGGAGATCACCGTTCAGGTGCTGGAAATCGATCCGGCCAAACGGCGCATTTCAC
>JANPCA010000003.1:0-9757 GCA_031430715.1 Hyphomicrobiales bacterium
GCCCGAACAGGCCATAGGAAAAGAAGATGCCCGCGAAGGTGCCGACCAGTGCCGCGCCGATCAAATGCCCCAGCACTTCCGGCGGCTGATCGAGGGAACCCATGGCCTTGATGACGCCGAGCACGGCGGCCACGATGCCAAGTGCCGGGAGCGCGTCGCTCACCGCCGTCATGGCGAAATAGACTTTCAGCTTGTCGCGCTGGATGGTCTGAATCTCCTCGTCCATCAATGCCTCGATCTCATGGGTGCGGGCGTTGCCCATGACGATGAGGCGGCAATAGTCGCAGATGAAATTGGTGAGATCCTTATCGTGAAGCACCTTGGGGAACATCTTGAAGATGTCCGATTCGGCCGGGTTGTCGACATGCACCTCCATCTCGGTGCGGGTCTTGGAGCGCAATTCGCGCATCAGGGAATAGAGGATCGACAGGGTATCGAGATAGTCGCGGGGCTTCGGCGTCGATTCCTTGATCGCCTCCATGATACCCTTGGCGCAGTCCTTTACGACCTTCAGCGGATTGGCGACGAAGAAGGTGCCGATAGCTGACCCGAGGATGATGACATATTCCCAGGGCTGCCAGAGCACATCGATATGCCCGCCCATGGCGGCAAAGCCGCCAAGCAGGCAGCCGACGACGATGATCATGCCGATGACGAAGGTCATGCGATGGCTCTAGCGTTCCGTTGCGTTTATGATTTGGTAAAGTGTCTGGAACGCCCGGCTTGCGCGGGACTGTAAGGCCGGGCTGTTCAGGCCCGGACAAGCCAGGGCGCTCAAGTTCGAGGCTTGCGAACTTGGAGCCCGTTCTATGGTTGGAACCGTCGCCGGCTATCAGCAGATCGTCAGCAATCTCGACCGCTCGATCGGCACCATCACCAAGCGGCCCGAGGTCAAGCGGGATGCCGACTATTATCTCGCCAACATCCGCAGCGTGACGACGGCCGATGAATTCCTCAAGAACGACCGTCTCTACAATTTCGCCATGACGGCCTTCGGCCTCAAGGACATGATCTACGGCAAGGCCTTCATGCGCAAGGTATTGACCGAGGGCATCGACGGGCCGAACAGCTTTGCCCTGCAACTGTCCGATAGCCGTTTCCGGGATTTTGCCGAGGCCTTCAATTTCGCGCGCTATGGGGCCACGGCCACGGCCTTCGACCGGGCCCAGAAGGGCACCGTCGACCGCTTCGTGCGCGTCCAGCTCGAATCCGACGCCGGACAGAAGGACGAGGGACTCCGCCTGGCACTTTATTTCCAGCGCAAGGCGCCGGCAATCACCACCGTCTTCGGCCTGATGGGCGATTCGGCGCTTTACAAAGTCGTGCAAACGGCGCTGGGGCTTCCCGCTGCGTATTCCGGCGCCGGCATCGACAAGCAGGCCGCCTTCATCGCCTCGAAGCTCGACATCGCCGATCTGAAGGATGCCGAGAAACTCAACAGGTTCATCGTGCGCTTCACCGCGCAGTGGCAGGCGAAGAATGGTAACGCGGCGCAGTCCGCGCCAATCGTCGGATTGAGTCAGTCGCTGCTCACCACATTCGACAATTCGCTGCTGCTCAGCCTCCAGGTGCTGAACCGAAGGTTCCTGGGCTGATGACAACGAGCACTTATGTCGGACTCTCGGGACAGATCGCCCTGGAACGGCGGCTGGCGGTCATCGCCAACAACGTCGCCAATGCGGGTACCGTCGGCTATCGCGCCGAGGGCGTGCATTTTGCAACCATCGTATCCCGGACGGTACCGTTTGCGACGGCTTTCGCCAGCGCTGGCGGGGTCCATGCCGATCTCAGCGGCGGCGGGCTGGTGCGCACAGGGAATCCGCTCGATGTGGCAGTCCAGGGCGAAGGGTTCCTGTCGATCCAGACGCCGGCAGGAGTAGCCTATACGCGGGATGGGCGCATGCAGATTCTGCCTTCGGGCGATGTCGTGTCACTCAATGGCCATGCCATTCTCGACGCCAGCGGTTCGCCGCTGACGCTCGATCCAGCCGCTGGTCCGCCGGAGATCGCGCGAGATGGTTCGATCAGCCAGCGTGGCCGGGTGAGTGGTGCCATCGGCCTGTTCCAGATCGATCTCTCGAAGCCCTATTCGCGTTATGAAAACGCCGCCTTCATCACCAGTGAACCAGCCGAGGCCATCGTGGACTTCTCCGGCAACGGCGTAGCACAGGGCTTCATCGAGGAATCGAATGTCAATCCAGTGGCCGAGATGACCCATCTCATCAGCGTGTCGCGGGCCTTCGAGATGGTGAGTTCGGGGCTTGAGCAGCGCGATACGGCGCTACGCGACGCCATTCAGGCATTGGGCGGCAGGGCCTGAACTGCGGCATGACACAGACGAATTTGTCCTTTCCCCTGCAGGATCTGGCGCGGCGCATTCAGGCAACCGCACCGGTGCTTGCCTTCGCCAGGCCCCGGGGCCAGGTGCGCGCCATGACGCCATCGGCGTTGAGCATCGAAGGCCTGTCACCTTGGCTGAAGCTCGGGTCGCTGGTCGAGATCGCGGCGGCTGGGGGGGCGCAACTCGCGGAAGTCATCAAGCTCGAACGTGAGGTGGCGCTCTGCAAGCCATATGAAGTGTCGGCCGGTGTTGTACTTGGTGCCGCGGTATACCCGCACGGCGAATTGCTGTTCCATCCGGATCAATCCTGGAAGGGACGGATCATTGATGCATTGGCAAGGCCCGTTGACGGGGCGGGGCCATTGCGTGGCGGCTCCAGCGCGGTCCGATTCCATAGGGCGGCGCCATCGGCCATGTCGCGGCAGCTTACGGGAGGGGGATTTGCCACTGGTGTCAAGGTCATCGATCTTTTCACACCTCTTTGCCTTGGCCAGCGTATTGGCATTTTTGCCGGATCAGGTGTTGGCAAGTCGACGCTGCTGTCGATGCTGGCGAATGCCAAAACCTTCGACATGGTCGTGGTGTCGCTGGTCGGCGAGCGTGGCCGGGAGGTGCGCGAATTCGTCGACCTGACGCTCGGCACGGCGCTGTCGCGGGCGGTGACCGTGGTCTCCACCGGCGACGAGAGCGCCATGATGCGGCGGCTGGCGCCGGTGCTGGCCACGGCAACGGCCGAGTTCTTCCGCGACCTGGGCCACAATGTCCTGCTCGTCATGGATTCGGTCACGCGCTATGCCCATGCCTGCCGGGAGGTGGCGCTGTCGGCTGGCGAGCCGCCCGTGGCGCGGGGCTATCCGCCGAGCGTGTTCAGCCATTTGCCGCAACTGCTGGAGCGCGCCGGGCCGGGGCCTGAAGGCTCCGGCACCATCACGGCTATTTATGCGGTGCTCGTTGACGGCGATGATCACCATGATCCGGTGGCGGATGCGGTGCGCGGTACGCTTGACGGGCATATCGTCCTCAAGCGTGGCATCGCGGAGGAAGGGCGCTATCCGGCGGTCGACATTCTGGCCTCGCTGTCGCGCCTGTCGCATCGCGTGTGGACCGCGGAGCAGGCGCGCGCGGTTGGCGAACTGAAGAGACTGGTCAGCCGCTTCGAGGAGAGCCGCGATCTGCGCGCCATGGGGGGATATGTGGCGGGTGCCGATGGCGAACTCGACCGGGCCATCGAGGTGGTGCCCAAGCTCTACCGCGTGCTGACGCAGAGCTTGAGTGAACCACCCTGTACCGACGCCTTCCGCGAAGCGGCAGCGGCGCTGTCATGAGAAGGCGGGAACCGGCCTTGCTTTGGTCACCAGTTGATAACCAAGGTAGCGCTTGGTGTCGATGGGATCGTAACCCATGGTGTTGCGCAGCTTCTTGCGCAGCTTGCTGATGTGGCTTTCGACGACGCTTTCCTCGACCTCGTCGTCGAAGAGACCGTAAATGGCATTGAAAATCTGGTTGCGGCTGACCCGGCGGTTGCGGTTGGCGGCAAGATATTCGAGAATGCGGCGCTCGCGGCGCGGCAGCAGGATGACCTCGCCCTCGATCTCGGGATCGCGGCCGTCGCTGAAGACGCGCAACCCCGACACGTCGCCGAAGCGCGCCGTGGTGGTAGCGCGGCGGCGGATGGCGCCGATGCGGGCGATGATCTCGCGGGCATGGACGGGCTTACGCAGCACGTCGTCGACACCGGCGGCGAAGAGTTTCAGCGTCAGTTCCAGTCCGGTCGAATCATTCAAGGCAATGGCCGGGGCCTCGGAGCGTGTCTTGATGGCGCGCGTGAAGATTTCGCGGCGCTCGAAATCGCCCAGCACGAAGGCCTCGATGGCCGCGATGTCGGGGCCGCTCGTTGAGTGAAACCAGCTATCGAAATCCGATGGCGTGAAGCTGGCGGTCGAGATGCCCTCGCGCCCCAGGCTGGTCCGGTAGGCGTCGGTGACTTCGGCGCGTTCGTCGACAAGGATGATCATGGGGACACGTCCAATTCCAGTATCTGTTCCAGAAGCCGGTGTCATTCCGGCGGTTTATTCGATGACATGCCGTATTGTGATCAAACTATGGTTAACGAGCGGTTAATACTGTGGAATTTCAGTGGTTTATACTATGTGATATCACTTGATTCTCCAATATATACTATACTTCGGAGAGGCGTTTTAACGTTATAGACTTGACTCTCTCAGGTAGACAACTCTACATGAGGTATTGAAGACGCCACCTGACGGATCCCGGGGACCTCCCAAAACACATCCTTGGCGTGCATGAAACTTGGTATTGCACGTTTAGATAGATCACGTTAGTCTGATGCAACCCGGTGATTTGCAACCTGTTTCCCGGATCACACAGCAAAGGATCACGCAAGACATGGACAGCGGTTTCGAAGAGGGCGCCAATCAGCCAGCAAAACCCATCGCCGAGCCGCAGGGCGGATTTCTGTTCATCGGCGAATTGGCGAAGTTGACCGGGGCCGACCCCAAGACCATCCGCTTCTACGAACGCGCCGAGCTGCTGTCGCCGCCGCGCCACGGGCGTTTCCGCACCTATCTCGCCTCCGATGTGCAGCGGCTGAAAAACGTGCTCGTGCTGCGCCGGCTCGGTGTGCCGATCGCTCAGATCCGGCAGATTTTCGAGATGGCGGGCAGCGACGGGGACATCCTGTGCAGCGGCAAGGCGGTGGCCATGCTGCGCAGTCATCTCGATGCGCTGCGCCTCAAACAGGTGGAACTCACGCAGCAGATCGAGCAGACCTCGACGGCCCTCGACAAGCTGGCGGCCTGATCCTCAGACGATGCCGGCGGAGGTTCCTGCAACCGGCGGACGCTCGGCCGTCTTCCTGGCGCGGTAGCCGCTGTTGCGGTAGAGGCCGATGGGATCGATGGCGCCGCCCTTGCGCCGCCGGGCTTCGGCGAGGATCGGCGAGACATCGGTGATGAAGGCCTGTTTCACCGTGCGATGGCCCAGCATCACGTCGCTTGCTTCCTGCACGGCGGTCAGGGCCACACGGTCAATGAGCGAGGCCTGCACAAAGGCGCGCTGGATTTCGACTGCGGATGCCATGAGGCTCTCGATCGGGTCGGTGACATTGTGCGACTGGTCGATCATGTAGGCGGGTGCGAAACCCACCGCCTGGCGCAATTCCGCGTCGACCAGTTCGTTGAACACGAGGAACAGGCGGAAGGGATCGACGGAGCCCGAATCAAGATCGTCATCGCCATATTTTGAATCGTTGAAATGAAAGCCCGCCAGTTTCTTGGCGCGCACCAGCCGCGCCACGATCTGCTCGATGTTGGTGTTGGGCGCATGGTGGCCGAGATCGACGAGGCATTTGGCCTTGGGACCGAGTTCGAGGGCCGCCATGAAGTTAGAACCCCAATCGGAGATCACCGTCGAATAGAAGGCAGGCTCATAGAGTTTGTGTTCAAGGAAGACCAACCAGTCCTTCGGAAGCGCTTCGTAGATGGCCTTCAGAGATTCGATGTAGCGGTCAAAGGTGGCGTTGAGATTGCATTGACCCGGAAAGTTCGAGCCGTCGGCGATCCACACGGTCAGTGCGGTCGAGCCAAGTTGGCGCCCGATCTCGATACATTCGAGATTGTGCTCCACGGCCTGGGCGCGCGTGCCCTTATCGGCATGAGTCAAGGAGCCGAACTTGTAGGAGAGGCTTTGGGCCTTCTGGTCCTGAAAGGTGTTGGAGTTGACAGCATCGAATCCCAAGGCATGCGACGCCGCCTCCTGGCGAAGGGCATTGTAGTCCTTGACCTTGTCCCAGGGAAAATGCGGCGACACATTGGGCGTCGTCCGCGTCAGTTGATTGATGACGCCGCAGTCTTCCAACTTGTCATGGATATGCCGCGGCTCGCCGGGACCGGGGAAACGCGCGAAACGGGTGCCGCCGGTGCCCACACCCCAGGTCGGTACAGCCACCGCAAAGCCCATGGCACGGGCGGTCATTGTTTCAATCGAGATGCCGCGCCGCTCAAGTTGACGGCCAAGCGCCGCATAGTCCTCGAAGAGCGCGGCTTCGGCGGTGGTATTTTCAATGGCGATGAAATCCGGGGAAATCGCGAAGCTCATGGCATCACCTCGTGAAGGACGCGGCATTGCCGGCATCGACGTTGAGGAAGTTGCCGGTGGACTTGTTGGAGAGATCGGAAGCGAAGAAATAAACGCCCTCGGCGATGTCCTCCGGGAACACCGAGCGCTGCAGCAGCGAACGCTTGCGGTAATGTTCCTCAAGATCGTCTTGCCCGATCTTCAAGGACGCCGCGCGCTGCTCGCGCCACGGCCCCTGCCAGATCTTGGAGCCTCTAAGTACGGCGTCGGGGTTCACCACATTGACGCGAATACCCATGGGCGCACCCTCCAGCGCCATGCAACGGGCGAGATGCAGTTCCGCCGCCTTCACCGCGCAATAGGCCGAAGCGCCGGGCGATGCGGCAACCGCATTCTTCGAGCAGATGAAGACCATGGAGCCGCCGAGGTTCTGGCGCTTCAGCAGGCGGTAGCCCTCGCGGCCCACCAGGAAATAGCCCATGCCCATGACCGAGAAATTCTTGTTCCAGAGATCGACCGTCGTATCCTCGACGGGCGCGGAAATGGTGATGCCGGCATTGTTGACGACGATATCGACGCCACCGAAAGCCACTGCCGTCTCGTTCATGGCGGACGTCACAGCATCCTCGCTGGTCACATCCATCCGCGCTGCCCTTACATTGTCCTTGCCATAGGTCTTGGCGAAGCCCGCGGTCACTTCATCGAGCGAGGCCTGATCGATATCGGCCAGCACCACGCAAGCACCCTCCGACAGTAGCTTCGAGGCAATGGCCGAACCGATACCGCCCGCACCACCGGTGATGAAAGCAACCCGGCCCGCCAGACTTTTAGGCTTCGGCATACGCGACAGTTTTGCTTCTTCGAGCAGCCAGTATTCGATGTCGAAGGCTTCCTGCTCGGCCAAGCCCTGATAGGCCGAGACGCCGGAGGAGCCGCGCATGACATTGATGGCGTTCACATAGAATTCCGCTGCGATGCGGGCCGTCGCCTTGTCCTTGGCAAAGGACAGCAGTCCAACGCGCGGCACCAGATAGATCACCGGGTTGGGATCGCGCATTGCCGGCGAGTTCGTATGCTTGCAGCGCTCATAATAAGCAGCGTAGCCGGCGCGATAGCCGTCGATGAGTTTATCAAGTGCCGCGCCATCGGCATCATGTGGCACGATCAGCGGGCGGATCTTGGTGCGCAGGAAATGGTCGGGGCAGGAGGTGCCGAGCGGTGCCAGCGCGCCAAGCTGATTCGAGTTGACGAATTCCATAACTTCCGGGCTGTCGACGAAGTGGCCGATCTTGCGCTCCTGCTTCGAAATGCGGCCGCGGATTTCCGGCAGAAGCCGCAGGGCGGTTTCGCGCCGTTGCGTATCGGACAAAGCTTCGACAGCCGCACCGCCGAAGGCTGGTTTCTTGCGATTCGTCTCCAGCCAGACGGCGGCCATGTTGATGATGCGCAGCGTGGTGTCATAGCAACTCTTCGCGTCATTCGCCCAGGTGAAGAGGCCATGGCTTCCCAGCACCACGCCAACATATTCCGGGTGATCCTTGGCCATCTGGCCCAACTTGATACCGAGATCGATGCCGGGGCGCTGCCATGGTAGGTAGCCCATCTCCGTGCCGAAAATTTCCTTCGTCAGCTTTTCGGAATCCTTCGCCGCCGCGATGGCGATGACGGCATCGGAATGGACGTGATCGACATGGGCATAGGGCACATAGCCATGCAGGCAGGTGTCGATCGAGGGCGCGCGCGGGTTGAGATCGAAGATGCAGTGGTTGAGCGCATGCACCATGGCGTCTTCCTGATCAAGGCTCTTATAGAGGCCCTTCAGCGATTCAAGCTTGTCCATATACAGCGTGGCAAAGCCATCGCGCTTCATGGAGCCGATATCGCCGCCCGAGCCCTTGACCCACAGCACGGTGACCGGCGCCTTGGTCAAAGGATCAGTCATGGCGGCCTTGGCAGATGTGTTGCCGCCGCCGAAATTGGTGATGCGCAAATCCGCGCCAAGCAGGTTGGAGCGGTACAAAAGCAGACCCGGCTCATCCAGATTGGCGGCCTTGGCATCGTCCCACAGGGACGGAACAGTTACGGAATTGGTCATCGCGCTCTCTCGAAATAAGGAGGCGCGCCGGCAATGCCGCCGGCGCGCCAAAGTTGCAGTAATCAGAAGTCGAACTGGCCGATATTGTCCTTGTTGAACACGTAAGGAGCACCCAGCAGGATTTCGGAGCCGTTGATGACCTGAAGATCGCCGAGCTTACCCGCCTTCACCGACGTGGCGCCGGCCTGCAGCGTGCCATCGGCCACCTGGCGCAGCACATGCATCGCGGCATAGCCCAGGTCCACCGGGTTCCACAGCACGACGGACTTGACGCAATCGGCCGCCACATAGGGCTTCATGGCGTTGGGTGTGGCGAGGCCGACGACGGCGATCTTGCCGCACAGCTTGGCCTGGGTCACGGCCTCGGCGGAGGCTGGCGTTGCCACCGAGGTCATGCCGAACAGGCCCTTCAATTCGTCGCCATGCTTGTTGATCAGCGTCGTCGCCTGGTTGAAGGACAAGTTATTGTCCTCCTGGGCCTCGACGGTCTCAAGCCACTTCATTTTGGGGTGGCAGGCGGCGGCATAGGCGCCCATCTCGGCGATCCAGCGCGCCTGGTTCGGCGTGGTGAAGGTCGAGGTGACGATGGCGAAGGCACTCTCCTCGCCGATCTCGGCGGCCATCTGGTCGACCAGCGCCTTGGCGATGCCGTTGAACTGGGCCTGGTTGACAAACCACTGGCGGGCGTCGGGCGTCGAGTTGGCGTCATAGCCCACCACATTGATGCCCTTCGCCAAGGCTTTCTTCAGCACCGGAGCAATGGCGACGGGATCGTTCGCCGCGAACAGGATGCCGTCGACGCCCGAGGTTATGTAATTGTCGATGAAAGTTATCTGCTCGTCGATATTGGCCTTGGTCGGGCCATCGGTCTTGGCCTCGACATTGCCCAGTTCGGCGGCGGCGTCGAGGATGCCCTTGGTGGTGGCGTTGAAATAGCCGATGCCGATGAGCTTCGGAATGTCGACGACGGTGATCTTCTTGCCCTTGCGGTCCGGCGCGTTGACGGGCGCGCCGCCGTCATAGGGCATGGCCGCCGCCGCCGCCGCCGTGCCGTCGCAGGCCAGGGGGCTGGTCGGCAGGTCGTCGCCGCCGGTCCAAGCCGATTGCGCCAGCGCCGTTCCGCTCATCAAAGCGAAGCCCAGAATGGCGCCGAATGTCAGTTTCTTCATGTGTTTGCTCCCATGTCATGTCCTCCGGGCCACAGGCGGGTGGCACCAAGGACGTCC
>JANPCA010000004.1:0-1917 GCA_031430715.1 Hyphomicrobiales bacterium
GTTCGGCGCGAAATTCCTCGGCGGCGCGTTCCGCGTGGCCAACCGCGGCTTCATCATAGGCAAAGGCCGCGGCCCAGCACAGAAGCAGAAGAGCGATCGCTGCGGCAGTGACGCGGACCGCGCGCATCCTCTACACTAGCCGGCTTTGCTCGATCGCGGCCGCTATAAAGGATTTGAACAGCGGGTGCGGCTCGAACGGCTTGGATTTGAGCTCGGGATGATACTGGACACCGATGAACCACGGGTGGCCGGGGTATTCCACGGTTTCCGGCAGCAGCCCATCGGGCGACATTCCGGCGAAACTCATGCCCGCCGCTTCGAGACGCTGGCGGTAATGGGTGTTGACCTCATAGCGGTGGCGGTGGCGTTCCGAGATGCGCGTATCGCCATAGATCTCGGCGATCTTGCTGCCGGGCTTCAGGACGGCGTCGAAGGCACCGAGCCGCATGGTGCCGCCGAGATCGCCGCCGCGTTCACGGATTTCGAGTTCGTTGCCGTTCATCCATTCGGTCATGGTGCCGACGACGGGTTCCTTGGTGTCGCCAAATTCGGTGGAACTGGCATTGGCGATGCCGCACAGGGCGCGCGCCGCCTCGATGCAGGCCATCTGCATGCCAAAGCAGATGCCGAAATAGGGCACATTGCGGGTCCGCGCGAAAGTGGCGGCCTTGATCTTGCCCTCCGAGCCGCGCTCTCCGAAGCCGCCCGGTACCAGGATGCCATGCACGTCCTCGAGATAGGGCGATGGATCCTGCCGTTCGAAAACTTCCGACTCGATCCAGTCGAGATTGACCTTGACCCGGTTGGCGATGCCGCCATGGACGAGCGCCTCCTGCAGCGACTTGTAGGCATCGAGCAATCCGGTGTATTTCCCCACCACCGCGATCTTCACTTCGCCTTCTGGATGCGAAATGCGCTGCATGATATTGTGCCACTTGGACAATTCTGGTTCTGGCGCATCGCGGAAACCGAAGATGCCGAGCACTTCCCGGTCGAGACCCTCGGCGTGATAGGCGCGTGGCACGTCGTAGATCGACTTGACATCAAGCGCCTGGATGACGGCAGAGGGCCTAACATTGCAGAACAGCGCGATCTTGCGCCGCTCGTTCAGGGGAATTTCGCGGTCGGCCCGGCACAGCAGGATATCGGGCTGAATGCCGATCGAACGCAGTTCCTTCACCGAATGCTGGGTGGGCTTGGTCTTGAGCTCGCCAGCCGTCGGAATATAGGGCAGCAGCGTCAAGTGGATGTAGAGGCAGGAACCGCGCGGTTGCTCCTGGCCGAACTGGCGGATCGCCTCGAAGAACGGCAGGCCCTCGATGTCGCCGACCGTGCCGCCGATCTCGACCAGAACGAAATCAAAGGCTTCGTTGCCAGTCTTGATAAACTCCTTGATGGCATCGGTGACATGCGGAATGACTTGTACCGTTCCCCCCAGGAAATCGCCGCGGCGTTCCTTGGCGATGATGTCCTGATAAATGCGCCCCGTGGTGATGTTGTCCTGTTTGTTGGCGTGACGCCCGGTAAAACGCTCATAATGCCCGAGATCGAGGTCGGTCTCGGCGCCATCGTCGGTGACGAAGACCTCGCCATGCTGGTAGGGGCTCATGGTGCCCGGATCGACATTGAGATAGGGATCGAGTTTGCGGAGCCGGACGGTGAAACCGCGCGCCTGGAGAAGCGCACCCAAGGCCGCCGAGGCCAGACCTTTGCCCAGGGAAGACACCACGCCGCCGGTAATGAATATATATCGCGCCATGGGATTTCACCCTACCCCGTTCGCCACATGATTCGAAGCCCGGAAACCTCAAGTTCCGGGCTTCTGTGGACAACCCGCCAAAGCTACGGGTTGACCGGTACGGCGGGTTCGGTGGGCCCCGCAGGGGCAAGCTTCGGCAGTGCCGAGCCGCTGCTGCC
>JANPCA010000005.1:0-2229 GCA_031430715.1 Hyphomicrobiales bacterium
ACCCAGGGAAGGCCCGCCGCCTTCCAGCCGCCGAGCGAACTGCGGTGGCCGGTTTGATCTTTGTCGCCCTCGAAGCCTTGCGCCACGTTCCAGGCATTGGAGTAGCCGGCCTGCGTCAGGGCCGAGGCGGCCGAAGCCGAGCGTGCGCCGGAGCGGCAGATGCACAGGATTTCCGAATCCCTCGGCAGTCCCATCTGCTCGATCTCGGCGACGAACTGGCCGTTGACCTGCATGGACGGAAAGACCTGCCAGGACAGACGAACAAGGCGCTCGACGGCGGGCACGCCGACGAACACCCATTCCGGTTGGGTGCGCACGTCGATCAAGACGGCGGAGGGATTGTTCTGAAGCCGCTGATAGGCCTCGGCCGGTGTGATGTCGCCCTGGTGCATGGCACAATCCGTTCGTTATTTCGAACGGTTCTAGTCGAAACCAGGTTGCCCCGCAAAAGGAAACTGGCCCTGGCGGCGGCCCTGGTGAAGGCAAGCGCCACATTGTGAGACAGACTGGCGCTCCCCAGACTTTTGGTTTGCTGCTACTGAGGGTGCTGAACTCATACGGAGTCCTTCCCATGTCCAAGTCCCTGCCCCAGCGCGCCGACGTCATCGTCATCGGCGGCGGCATCGTCGGCTGTTCGATCGCCTATCACCTGACCCTGGAGGGCATCAGCAATGCCGTGGTGCTGGAGCGCCAGCAATTGACCTCCGGCACCACCTGGCATGCGGCCGGGCTGGTGGGGCAATTGCGTGCCACCCGCAATCTGACGGAGTTGGCCAAATACACCGCCACCCTGTTCGAAGGGCTGGAGAAGGAAACCGGCCAGGCCACCGGCTTCAAGCAGAACGGCTCGATTTCCATCGCCTTGAACGAGGGCCGCCACGAGGAACTGCTGCGCGGCGCCTCCATGGCCAAGAGCTTCGGCCTGGACGTGCAAGTGATTTCGGCGGGCGAGATCAGGGAGCGCCTGCCGCATTATAATATGGAGAGCGTCACGGGCGGCGTGTTCCTGCCCAAGGACGGCCAGGTCAACCCAATCGATGTGACGCAGGCGCTGGCGGCAGGCGCCCGGTCGCGCGGTGCGCGGGTTTTCGAGAATACCAAAGTCACCCGCATTCTGGTCAAGGACGGTAAGGCCTATGGCGTCGAGACGGCCGACGGCACGATCCTGGCCGACAAGATCGTGATCGCGTCGGGCCTGTGGTCGCGCGAGCTTGGCCGCTCGGTGGGCGTCAACATTCCGCTGCATGCGTGCGAGCATTTCTACATCGTCTCGGAAGCCATCGCGGAGCTGCCGCGCGACATGCCGGTGGTGCGGGTGCCCGACGAATGTACTTACTATAAGGAGGACGCCGGCAAGCTCATGGTTGGCGCCTTCGAGCCCAAGGCCAAGCCTTGGGGGCACGGCGGCATCGACGAGGAGCATGCCTTCGTGACGCTGCCTGAGGACATGGACTACTTCGAACCGATCCTCGCCCACGCCATCAACCGGGTGCCGCTTCTCGAGACGGCGGGCATCCAGTTGTTTTTCAACGGCCCCGAGAGCTTCACGCCGGATGTGCGCTACTATCTCGGCGAGGCGCCGGAAGTGCGGAACGTCTATGTCGCCACCGGCTTCAATTCCATCGGCATCCAATCGTCGGGCGGTGCCGGGCTGGTGCTGGCCAAATGGATCAAGGACGGCCATCCGCCCATGGACGTGAGCGGCATCGACATCCGCCGCATTCACCCGTTCCAATCGGTCAAGCGCTACGCGCGCGACCGCGCGTCCGAGAGTCTAGGGCTTCTCTATGCCATGCACTGGCCCTACCGCCAGGCCGAGACAGCGCGCGGCGTGCGCCGCTCGCCGCTGTTTCCTTATACAAAGGAACTTGGCGCGGTGTTCGGCGAGATCAATGGCTGGGAGCGGCCCAACTGGTACGCGCGGGCTGGCGTCACGCCTGCCTATGAATACTCCTATGGCCGCCAGAACTGGTTTCCCTGTGCCGATTACGAAGCCAAGCAGGTGATGAACGCTTGCGCCTTCTTCGACCAGTCGAGCTTTGCCAAGTATGCGGTGGAGGGCCGCGATGCCTGCGCGGTCCTGAACCGCATCGGCGCCGCCAATGTCGATGTCGAACCGGGCCGCATCGTCTACACGCAATGGCTGAACGAGCGCGGCGGCATCGAGGCCGATCTCACCGTCACCAGGCTGGAGGAGAATAGGTTCCTGGTGGTGACCGGCGCCGTGCC
>JANPCA010000006.1:0-14916 GCA_031430715.1 Hyphomicrobiales bacterium
ACAGCCCACTCACGCCGGAACCGAATTGCTTGTAGAGCCTTGCATAGAGCGTTGACATTCTAACGGCTTCCCCGCGCTGACCTAGCGAGACCGCCGAAATTGAGGTTCGACATGGAGATGGCAAACAGGATGATCATGCCAACGATCATCTTGAAGGCAAACGGCGAGACGCCGAGAAGGTTCAAACCATTCTGGGTCACCGCCACCAGCAGCACACCGAGGAAACAGCCAATCACCGGGCCGCGCCCGCCGCCAAGCCGCGCGCCGCCCAGGACCACGGCCGCCAGCACATCCAACTCGCGGCCAATCAATGCATTTGGTACCACTTCCTGCACGATATTGGTCTGCATCAGGCCACCGATACCGGCCATCAGGCCCATCCAGCCGAAGGCGATGAACTGCATCAGGGCAATGTTGACGCCGGCGCGCCGCGCACCCTCCGGATTGTCACCGAAGGCATAAAGCTGACGGCCGGTGGTCGTGTGGCCGATCAGAAACCAGGTCGTAAACATGGCCGCGATCATCACCGCCTCCGGCAGATTGAGACTGGCCCAGGTGCCGTCCGCCGATTGCGTTTCATAGAGTGCGATGGGTGTGACCCACCAATCCGGAAGATCGTGGAGGAAGCGCCCGGAGGTCGTGAACATCAACAGGCCGAACCACGCGTTGAAGGTGGCGATGGTTACCACAATCGAGATAATTCGGAAGTAGTAGACCAGGCCGGCATTGATGAAACCGATCATTATGCCCAGCCCGCCCGCGACGATGAAGCCGATCAACCAGTTGCCGCCGCCGAGATATTCAAAGACATAGACGGCGACGTATTGGATGACGGAGGCAGCCACCGCGAATGAAATATCAATGCCGCCGGCAATCAGAACCACAAGAAGCCCAACAGCCCAGATGACGTTGACGGCGTAGTTGTTGAGCAGGGACGTGATATTTCCGAGTGTAAAAAAACTGCCGGCCGCGAATGACAGGAAGCCGCAAATGACAACGAGCACGGCGAGGAGCCGGGTCTCCGTCGGATAGGCGCGGATGAGACTATGCATAGACAGCTTCTTCGAGCTGTTGAATGCTCGACTGCCGGGGGGCAAACTCAGCGGCGATGCACCCGCCCGCCATGTGAAGAATCCTGTCGGCGTTGAAATGGACCTCTGAGACTTCGTCGGAAATCAGTAGGATGGCGAGGCCCTTGGCTGCGAGTTCACGCACGATTCTGTAGATGCCCGCCCGGGCGCCAACGCCAACGCCCACGGTGGGGGAATCGAGGATCAGCACTTTCGGATCGGTGGCGCGCCCGGCGCCGATTGGCCCTTGGCTGCCGAAAGCCAGGAAGCCGACGAGATCCGGATTGGCGGCCAAGAACTCAAGGGCCGTCTTGCGGCTGTCATCGACGTTTTCGGCAACGCCATAGCGTTCGCCCACGAGTTTCATGCCGGGATACTTTTCCTCAAGATAAGCGATGGCGAAGTCAGCCCAGGCATTGTGCAGCGGCACAGTGAGGGAACCCATATAGACCGCATAGGAACCCTTGCCGCCTGCCTTCTGGGCGAAGAGTTCGGCGTGGGTTTCTCCGAAGCCCTTGGCCGAGGCCATTTCAAAGTCCCAGTCCTTGGCGACCAATCCCGAACCTTCATGGGCCACAACCTTGTTGCCGGCGGCGCGGGCCTTTTCCAGCACCGGCTCAAGTGCCTTTTCATCATTGGGTACAACGCCGATGACATTCACACCCTTGGCGATGAGATCTTCGATGGCGCGCACCTGCAAGGCCGGGCCGGCGCTGGTGAGGCCGATCATCGAGGCATCGACGCCGAGTTTCTCGCCCATCTCCTTGATGCCCCTTTCCATGGCGTTGAACCAAGGAATGCACCGATCTTGACCACGATTCCCATTGTCGGCTTGCCAGCGGCAGCGGCCAAAGAAACGCCAGTGAGCGATGCAGCAACTGCGGCACCTGCCAGGCTTAGTACCTGTCTACGACGCATGTTGATCTCCCATTTTAGCCTTGCACTCCAAGGCAAATCCATTTGCACAATCGATTGTGCATGGTGATCTTTTTTTCGCGCACCGGGACTTCTCCTCAATGCGTCCGTCTTTAGCGGATACGAGACAAGCTGCACAATCGATGTAGCAATGAAGCCTCAAATCCTTATGATCGTCAGGAAAATTCAAGTGCACACAGCAATGGAGCCGAAAATGACCATGTTGCCTACTAAGCATCGGCTGACAGTAGCAAGGATGTGCCAACCCGATCCCGCACTTTGCTGGAATACCAACGCATTATGAATGGACCCACCAGGAAGAATACAATCTACGACATTGCCAAGTTGTGCGGCACATCTCCCTCGGCCGTCAGCGCCGTCCTCAGTGGCAACTGGAGCAAGCGCCGCATTCGCGAAAGCACCGTGTTGCTGATACGGAAGATTGCCGCCGAACAGGGCTACTCCATCAACATGCAGGCGCGCGGCCTGAGGCAGGCGCGGTCGGGCCTCGCCGGCATGATCATTCCCCTCCACAAAAATCGCTTCTTCTCTTCGTGGAGTCAAAGCTTCGGCAAGCTGGCGCGCGAACGCGGGCTTTGCCCCGTCATTGCCAGCACTTTGCGCAATCCCGCCGAGGAAAATCGCATTGTCGAGACCCTGATATCCTATGCGGTTGATTCCATCTTCATTGCCGGCGCCACCGACCCCGATGCACTTGAAGCGCTTTGTGACGCGGCAAATCTGCCGCATGTCTATATCGATCTCCCCGGCAAGAATGCGCCATCGGTTGTCACCAACAATTTCCACGGCGCCGAATTGTTGAGCCGCACAATCCTCCGCGATTTGCCGCATGTGGCCGACCCTGCCCGCTCCAAGCCATATTTCTTCGCCGGCTCGGTAACGGACTACGCGACCGCCCAGCGGGTGGCCGGCTTCCGGTCGGTTGTCGAAGAGAATGGTGCCCGCGTCAATGACGATCAGATCATACAGTGCGGCTATTCTCCCAACAGCGCAACGCTTGCCATAACGGCGCTGTGCGAGCGCATCGGCGGGCTGCCCGCCGGTCTGTTTGTCAACTCCTTCACGGTCTTAGAGGGGATGATGAGCCATTTCGTGAAAGTCCCGCCTGAAGATTTCAGTTCAAGTGTGATCGGCTGTTTTTACTATGATCCATTCGCGGCCTTTCTGCAGTTCCCGGTCTATATGGTGTGGCAAAACTCAAGTCAGCTTATCACCAGGGCCTATGAGCTTCTCGAAAGCGGCGTGACCGATCCCACCATAATCGAAGTCGAACCCGACCTCATCTCGCCCCGCACAATTCACCAGAGCCCGCTCAGCGAACTTGGATAGCCGGGGTAGAACGGATCAGCCCGCCTTGACCGCCCGGCGGCGCATCCCCGGCAGTCTCAGTCCACGAATGGCAATTCCAAGAACGAACGGCTGCAGGGCGAGACCCCAGACCCGGAACGGAGGGAGGGGCTGGGAAATCGCCACGTTGCGGGTTCCAGGAACGGCACGCGGTTCAACCGAGCCGTCAATCATCCGTAGACGGAGTGTCTTGCCAGACCCGCTAGCGGGGACCGGGATCGCGAAGGCCGCCAGGTCCGCCGTCTCAGCAGCGCCTGCAGGCTCGATGCGGCAGCCGAGGGAGGCCCGGCCTGTCTGGCGTACGGCATGGTCCTGGAGCAACAGCGGGCGCCAAGCATCGCCTTCCATTGCCGCTTCAAGCTCGATGGAACGGGCGGGACGGCGTTTGATCCAGACGGTTTTCCCGGCGGCCACATCGGCCTGCAGCATGACAAGCCGGGCGTAGGTCCGCTCGTCGAAAAGATCGGACCAACCGAGCGGAGCACAAAGCCTAGTGCCGGCCCGGACGTGAATCACATGGGCGGACGTTGGCCACGGGAGAAGCCTGGTCCAGCGCTCTTCCGGCACGATATCCATCGTGACGGCGCTAACCTGGGCCATGGCCACGGAGTCCAAGTGCCGCCGGCTTCCGGCCACTTCTTTGCCGTCCTGGAACGGTGCAACCTCGAAGGAGCCCTCGGGGAGTTCAACACGATAGGGCTTCGACGGATCGGAAACGAACAGCTTTACGGAATCAGGCTGGGCAAGCGGCGGTGCCGCCTCGCGGATCGGCAGGCCCTTCAGGCGATCCTCGCCGGCCTGACGCAACTCGGTCTCATAGCGCACCCGATCCGTCTGCAGCTGTATTGTCTTTTCATTATAGTCTCGAATCGCGCTGAGATAGTTGACATGGATGGTCTTAACCTCCGGCCCGCAATGGATGATGACACTCTTCTGCCGCGACAGCATGGCAGGCAACACGGCGCGGGCCATGCGCACATAGCCCATGAGATTGAGTTCGAGCGTCTGGCTCCATTCGTCATCGGTTGTCGGCAGGAATTCGGCCCGCGCGTTGGCCTGCCCGGCGGCAACGCGATCCCGCCGCCTTCGCGCTAAGAGAGATTATTGCGATCTAAGAATTTATCACGGAATAAATTTGTGCACCGGTCATTTCGACGTGGAATTGTGGCGCTCGGCAGTTGAAAGACACACCATTTCCCTCCGTGATTCATATAGTTCAAGAGAAATTGTGTCCAAACGCAAGCACCACGGCAGCGGGACGGGCTCCAAACCGTGAGGTGATTTGATCTGGTTCCATCTCCGCGATCCATGCGGAAACATCCGCGGTGCGGGTCACTCCGGGATGCGCATTCTTGCAAATTCGGCACGGACCGCCGCAGTCTGTTCACCGATTGCGGGAACCGGCCCACAGCGGAAGCCGGCATCACGCCCGGCGGGGCGTGGCATGGTGACGGTCTGGCCATCGGCAAGCATCACGCCGGTGCGGCGCAAGGCGGGATGGTGGCCGAGATCACGCACTTCGCTGAAGCGTCCCCAGGCAACAGCCGATTCCTCGAGTCGCGCGATCGCTTCAGCGACCGTCAAATTCGCGATGATCGGCGCCACCACCTGATCAAGGGCGTCGCGGTTCACCACGCGCAACGTGTTGGTGCGAAAGTCATCCCGTTCCGCCAGATCGGGGCGTAACAATACTCCCTCGCACAGCCTCTTCCATTCGGCATTGCTCTGCACGGCGATCATCGCCGTGCCATCTCGGCAGCGGAAAGGTCCGTAAGGATAAATGACGGCATGCGACAGCCCATGGCGCGCCGTCTCGCGTCCGGCATGCTCGAAATACATCAGCGGCACCGTCATCCAGTCGGCCATGCCATCGAACATCGAGACCTCGATCAGCTTGCCGCGCCCGGTGCGGCCGCGTTCGATCAGCGCCTCGAGGATGGCCGCGTGGGCATTCATGCCGGTTGCGATATCGGCCGCCGACACGCCGATCTTGCACGGCGTTCCGGGCGTGCCGGTGACCGCGCAGATACCGCTTTCGGCCTGCACCAGCATGTCGTAGGCGCGCATCGCCGCATAAGGCGTGTCCTGCCCGTAGCCCAGAATCGAGACGGCGATCAGCCGCGGAAAGCGGGCACAAATCACCTCGGGCGTCAGTCCCATGCGGGCCAGCGCTCCGGGGATCAGGTTCTGAACAAGCACATCGGCCTTGCCCAGCATGGCAAAGACCAATTCGAGATCGGCCTTGTCCTTGAGATCGAGGACCGCACTTTCCTTGCCGCGATTGAGCCAGGCAAAATAGGCAGAAGTTCCTTTGACTGTTTCATCATAATGCCTGGCCGTTTCGCCCTCGGGCCGTTCGATCTTGATGACGCGAGCCCCAGCGTCGGCCAAGCGCACGGTGCACAGCGGTGCCGCCACGGCCTGTTCGATAGCGACGACGAGGAGGCCGGACAGAGCACTTTCAGACATTGCGCTGGACTCCAGAGCGGGCCAGCACACCGGGCTTCAGACGCTCGCTCGGGCCATAGTCTTCCGCCGGATGGAAGAACAGGCGCGGAGTTGTCTCCATGCTCAGCAACCGCTGGCGATAGGCCTCAAGCTGGGCGGCGCGGGCCGCTGCGTCGAGCTTGGCTGGCATATAGGCGGCGTAAGGCGGCAGCACGCCGAAGCCCGAATAGCGCAGCAGCCCATTGTGAATGGGCCAGAGCACCGAGAGGATATCGCCGTCGATGCCATCTGGCGCATAGGTATCAGCCGAGGTGCCAGTGGTCGCCGCAATCATCGCGGTCTTGCCGTGGAACATGCCGGTGTCATATTTGCGCCCCGGCAGATATGCGAAGCCCCGCGCGAAGACGCGGTCGGCCCAGCCCTTGATAATGGCCGGCATGCCGAACCACCAGATGGGAAACTGCAGGATCACCAAATCGGCGCGGCGGATCTTGTCCTGTTCTGCCATAATGGCGGGGGCGAGCGTGCCGTTCTCGACGGCGGCGGTCTGTTCGCGCGCCAGGCTGAAGCTTTCGGTCTTGCCGCGTTCGCCGGTGAAATCGCCCTCGCCCGCCACAGCGTTGAACTTCATCGCGTACAGATCGCTCACTTCGACCGCATGGCCAGCACCACGCAGCGTTTCGACGGCCAGTTCCTTCATCGCGCCATTGAAGGATTTCGGTTCTGGGTGAGCGTAGACGATCAACACATTCATGGCGGTTCTTTCAATAGGACCGGGGCAGGCCCAGCACATGCTCGGCCAGATAGGACAGAATCAGATTGGTCGAGATCGGCGCCACTTGATAGAGCCTGGTCTCGCGGAACTTGCGCTCGATATCGTAGTCTTCCGCAAAGCCGAAACCGCCGTGAGTCTGGATGCAGGCATTGGCCGCCTCGAAGGAGGCATCGGCCGCTAGCATCTTCGCCATGTTGGCCTCAGGCCCGGGGTTTTTACCGGCCTCATAAAGCCGTAGCGCCTCGCGCAACATCAGTTCCGCCGCGCGCATGTTGGCGTATGCCTTGGCAAGCGGAAACTGGACGCCCTGATTCTGGCCGATGGGTCTTCCGAACACCAGGCGGGTCTTGGCATAGTCCACGGCCTTGTCGATAAACCACTTGGCATCGCCCACGCATTCCGCCGCAATCAGGATGCGCTCGGCATTCATGCCCGTCAGGATGTAGCGGAAGCCCTTGCCCTCTTCGCCGATCAAGTTCTCGGCTGGCACCCGAAGATTATCGAAGAACACTTCGGTGGTGGCGTGGTTCATCATGGTGCGGATCGGGCGGATGGTCAGGCCGTTGCCCTTGGCCTGCCGCAAATCGACGAGCAGAACGGATAGACCCTCGGTGCGCTTCTTGGTCTCGGTCAGCGGGGTGGTGCGCACCAGCAGCAGCATCAGGTCGGAATGTTCGGCCCGGCTGGTCCAGATCTTCTGGCCGTTGACGACATAGTGATCGCCCTCCAGTTTCGCGGTGGTCTTCAGCGCCGCGGTATCGCTGCCGCTCGTTGGCTCGGTGACGCCAAAGGCCTGAAGCCTGAGGCTGCCCGCGGCAATCGCCGGCAGGTATTTCTGTTTCTGTTGGGGCGATCCGTGACGCAGCAAGGTGCCCATCGTATACATCTGCGCATGGCAGGCCCCGCCGTTGCAACCAGCCCGCTGCATTTCCTCGAGCACAGCGGCGGCGGCAGAGAGCGGCAGGCCGGACCCGCCATATTCCTCGGGGATCAGCACCGAAAGCCAGCCGGCTTCGGTCAGCGCATCGACGAAGACTCGCGGATAGGTCATGGCGCGATCAAGGCCGCGCCAATAGCTGCCGGGAAAGCGCGCGCACAGCTTGGCGACCGCATCGCGGATCTCCGGATAGATTTCGCCCGCGACAGTCATCTGGCAGCTCCTCGAAGATCGTCCGGCCCTTGATACGCAAAGCAGCGGCTGCCGACAACGGCCAGGCCTTGCCAGACATTCGCGTCGAAAAGAGTCGATGCCGCGCCATCGGCGGCATGGCGAAGGTGACCGTCACCACAAGGCCCGCAACCGGCCCGAAGCCAAAGAGCACGACGATGATCGACAGGTGGGAAAACACCGGCACGGTCTGCAGCGAGTCATAAACCGGCTCGAGGATCATCGCCGCCGTAGGGCTACGATGCGCCCAGATGCCGAGGACAGCCGCACTTCGCGCCCGACAGGTGACGGCGGCCGAGGCGATTGCATCGCACGGAAGTCTCTGTCAGCGGCGTTCCGAATATGATCCCCGCGCCGCCATGCGCATGGCCCTCGGCGAGACAATCCTCGCTACCGACTATATAGCTGCCAGAACCGCATCGCCGCGCTCCGGCACCAGTTTGACCATCGCTTTCAACATGTCGATGCGGTGGTGATGCCAACAGTGGCCATCCTGGCGCCGCGCCCCGCCATGCTCAGCTAAGACGCTGCCTTCTTCGATCTCAATGGCCGGGCACTGCGCAACGCGCTCATCGCCAGCATCCTTTACCTGCCAGCCATCTCGCTTCCGGTTGGCCGCCATGGCAATCCGGATGAATATGGCGCGGCCGTTGCTTTCCTCGCATCGCCGCGCGCATCCTGTATCACCGGCTCGGCCATCCGCGTGGATGGCGGGCTCATCGCCAGCATCTGAGGTTCCCCATGTCCCTTGATCCGAACATCATCGACACGCTCAAGAATGTCTCGACAGCTACTCTCACCACCGTGCTTCTCAAGAAGGGCCTGCGCAATGTCTGGATGCGCGGCACCGCGCCGCTCGCCAAGGGCCAGCCGCGCCAGGTGGGCGAGGCCTTCACGCTGCGCTTCGTGCCAGCGCGCGAAGACCTGGCAACGCCTGAAAGCTGGTCTTCGCCGATCTCGACGCGCGCCGCCATCGAGGCGATGCCCGAAGGCTGCATCTGTGTCGCCGATGCCAATGGCGTCACCGATGCCGGAATCCTCGGCGACATTCTTGCCGCGCGCATGGTGAAGAAGAAGGTTTCAGCGCTTGTCACCGATGGCGTGGTGCGCGACGCCGCTGGCGTGCTGTCAACCGGACTTGCAGTGTGGTGTGGTGGCGTTGCAGCACCGCCGTCCGTTGCCGGCTTGACCTTCGTCAGTTGGCAGGAGCCCATCGGCTGTGGTGGTGTGGCGGTGTTCCCCGGCGATATCATCGTTGCCGATGGCGATGGCGCGGTGGTCATCCCCGTGAAGCTCCTCGCCACCGCCGCCGCCGAAGCCGCCGAACAGGAGCGGATGGAAGCCTGGATCATGGACGAGATCGGGCGCGGCGCGGCGCTGCCGGGACTCTACCCGATGAATGCTGACACCAAGGCGCGCTACGAAACCTTCAAGACAGGCAAGTGAAGGCCAGCCGGGGCGCAATGAAGGAGTTCCGCCGATGCACAATATGGGCGGCGTGATCGCGCCCAACCTGACGCCGTTCAACGCCGACCTCTCGCCCGATGTGCCGCTCTATGTTCAGCACGCCAAACAGCTTCTGGCGGAGGGCTGCGCGGCATTGGCTCCCTTCGGCACGACCGGTGAGGCTCTCTCGCTTGGCATGTCCGAGCGGATGACGCTGCTGGAGGCGATGATCGGCAGTGGAATTCCACCTTCGCAGATCATTCCCGGCACCGGCTTGACGTCCTTGCCCGACACGCTGGTGTTGTGCCGACACGCCGCGGCTCTGGGCTGCGCCGGCGTGATGACGTTGCCGCCCTTCTACTACAAGCCGGTGCAGGACGAAGGGCTCTACCGCTACTTTGCAAACTTGATCGAGGGCGTTGCCGATGGGCGGCTGCGCATTTGCCTGTATCATATCCCGCCGGTCGCGCAGGTTGGGTTGAGCGTATCTCTTGTGGGACGGCTGCAGCGCAATTTCCCGGGCATCGTGGTGGCGATCAAGGACAGCGGTGGTGACTGGGCGAACACGGAGCGGCTTCTGGAGGAGGTTCCTGGCATCATCGTGTATCCCGGATCGGAATTGCAACTCACACGGTCACTGACCGCCGGTGCGCCTGGCTGCATCACCGCCACCGCTAACGTCAACGCGAGGGCCATTCGCACGCTCTATGGCGCCTGGGATACGCCTGGCGCCACGGCACTGGAGGCCGAAGTCGACGCCTATCGCAAGATCATCCAACCTTACGGCCCGATTCCGGCCATGAAAGCCCTGCTCGCGTATCAGTACGATCACGCTCCCTGGGCCAGTGTCAGGCCGCCGTTGATGCCCACGCCGCCCCAAGAGTTCGAACGCCTCAACTTGGAACTCTCACAACTGCAACCGAACCGGAGCCAGCACACGCCATGACCGCCACAACCCCGGCCGCGGGCATCAGCCAGGTTCCCGCCGCCATGGCTCTCGAGGATAATTATGGCGGCAAGGCGAGGATCGGTCTCTTGGCGCTGTGCGATGACATCGCCGTTGATCGCGATTTCACGCGCATGATCCCCGATGACCGCTTGGCGCTTGTCACCTCGCGGATATTTCCCGAACAGCCCAACTCGCCCCGCACTTTCTTGGAAATGGCCGAGCGCATTCCCGATGCCGTAAGTTTGCTGTGTCCGCTGGCGCGGCTCGACTCGACTGTCTTCGGCTGCACGCCGGCCACGCCAGTAATCCGCGCCGATCGGATCGAATAGATTGTCACAGGCGCCAGGCCCGGAGTGAAAGTCACCAATCCCGCCACCGGTGCAGTGACAGCGCCGCGGGCGCTAGGCGCCAAGCGCGTATCGGTCATCACGCCCCATACCATCGCCAACACCGCCAGCGTGCTCCGCCTCCTCACCGGCGAAGGCTTCGACACGGATATGGGCATCGGTTCGGTTCCAACCGCGGCCTACCTCCGCCGCGCCAAGACAGCCGATCACGGCGATGCCGAAGCAATCTTCGTCTCGTGCACCGCAACCACGGCACTTGATGCCGCCACCGGACTCCCTTGCGTGACATCAAACCAGGCAGCTTTCTGGCATGCCTCGCAGCTGGCCGCCTGGAACGAACCCATCGAAGGCTTCGGAAAACTGCCGGGCGAGTGCTGGAACTAGGGCCTGATACCCGGGTTCTGTTCCAGCGTGCGGTCAGCGGACTCCTTGATCAGTGCCGGAAGATGGCGGTACTTACAGCGGGTATTGCAGAAAGTTGGGGCTATAGCCGCGACGAAAGCCGGCCTCTGCGATATCTACCGGGCCTGCATTTCCTGTCCGAACGAGCGGGACCGGGCGAAGCTGGGACAATTCGTTCATGACGATGTGACTCACAGCGGACTCAGTATCGGGTTGTCAGGTTACTCCGCTAAGCTGGAGCGAGACCTTGACGAAATTCCGGACCTTCATTTCAACACCCACATACTGGTTAGCGACACATCATCCGTAACGAGCAGCCTGAGCTTCGACCGAACACCAAAGGCAGAGTTCCACGTCTCCACATTTGCGGGACGTTGTTCTTCAGCCTCGATCAGACGCGATCCCTCATCGCTGCACGGGTGGAGGATTGCAACACCACGAAACCACACTCGTCATTGGCCAACCAGACGCCAGCGGCCTGCGCCGAACAATTCGCCGCGGCAGGCCACCATGCTACGTCCCGCGGGGCTCCGCATGCCAGCCTGTTGCATACCCAGCCCAACCGGGCATACAAACGCTGGTGACTCTAAAAGCTACTGGATGAAAGATCGATGGCAGGTCATGGCAGGCTGCCGAACAACGTCATCGAGCCCTTTGAGGTCTTGTGGATGCCGGCGATCATCTTAGGCGTTGTCGATTTACCAGCCCCATTTTCGCCCGCGATACCGACAATCTCATTTTCGAAAACGTCGATATCGGCACCTTCGATAACTGTGACCGCACCGGAACCCTTGGTGCCCCCGCGCATTGAAAATATAGGTTTGCGGCTTAAGTTGTTCATCCTACCCGGCCCTTACGACAGCTGCGGACCGCCGCATTGCCAAGCTGCCAGAAGGATTACCCAACCCTTGATGATGGTTTGGAGGGAAGGATGCGGCGAGATGATATTCATGCCGTATGATAGCATCGAAACGACCAGCACACCGAGCAGCGTGCGCGCCACGCCGCCCACTCCCCCGGTGATCGCCGTTCCTCCGGCAACGGCGGCGGTAATCGTCTCTAGCATCAGAAAATCACCCATCGTTCCCGTCCCCGTGCCCAGACGCGAGGCAGGAAATGCGCCAGCTAGTCCCGACACCGCGCCGGACGGGGCAAATGCATATATCTTCACGACGTTGACCGGAATGCCAACCAGAGCCGTCGTCTGCTCATAGCCACCGATCGCCAGCGTCATGAGCCCGAATCGGGTTCGTTCGCCGATCAGCACACAGACACCGCAAACGGCTGCCGCAAAAGCGGCGATCATCGGCACTTAAGGAATTAATTCTTCCAGTGTCATCTCAATATAGCGTGTGTCGCGGATTGGCACGGAGCCGCCGCAGCAGAAGACCGGGTTGATGGAGGCAAACACCAATCCGAATGCCAGCAGAACAAACAGGGGCGCAAGACGCCCGATGCGCTTCGTCTGGCCGCCTTCGCGATGGCCATTTTCCGTCATGTCTGGTTGGGGAATGTGCGATGCTGGAGCATTCACGTACGTTGCCGCCAGGATCCGGATTGTTGAGGTGAACAATTGCCGTGGCCACCCGGCCATCGGGCGGCCACGTCTTGTTTATGCTTACTCCGGAATGCGGGCCTGGTAATGGGCTTCGTACTCGGTCCTGGGCTTTTCGATGCAGCCGCCGGCCACGGCACCCATGCATTCCTTTGGCAATTCTCGTAGCCATCTGGTTTCGGGGAGCCTGCCCACATCTTGGCGGCGTCGATAGGCCACACATGATTCTGCATATCCCAGTCGCCGGGATGCATGGTGCGTGACATCTTTGTTCAGTCGAAAGGCAACTTGTCACCTGCAACGAACTCCGTGGAGGCGCCAACGTTTTCGGCAGTGATCAACGCCGCGCTCGTGAACATCATGCGCTCATAGGGGCTGGTCTTCCAGCCGTGGGCGGCGTCGTAAACGCGTGCCAACGAAAAGCCCGCCTGCCAACCGGGGGTGAAGCTCATCGTGGCAAGGAAGCGCCCCTCCTTTATAAGGTCCATCGCTTCCTTGTTGCCATCGAGACCTACGACTGGAACTTTCAGACCGGCATCTTCAAGTGCCTGCATCGCGCCAATGCCCGTGGAATCGTTCTGTCCGAATACGGCGTCGATCTTCGGACTGGCGACGATAATGTCGTCCATGACGCGGCGCGAGTCGGTTTGGTTCCAGTTACCCGGCTGCCGGGCAATCAGCTCAATGCCGGGGTATTCCTTCAGCGCGCGGCCGAGGCCGGCGGTGCGGGCAATTTCGGCGGAAGAACCCGGGTAGCCGTAAGTATGCACCAGCTTTCCTTTGCCACCAATCTTGCCGAAGAGCGCCTTGGCCACGACGCAGGCGTTGTTTCGCCGTCCGGAGCGTTGAACATGCCACAAGCGTAACTGTCGGCGCCATTGCCGATCGGATGGAACCAGGGAAGAGCATCCCGGATCCCCACATAAACGCCGCCCGAGGCTTTGACCTTTTCAGCCATTTGCATGACGTTGCCCACGTCATGCGCATTACCGAAGACGATCTTGGCACCGGGGCAATTTGCGCCTCATAGCCGGCAATTTGCTTGGCGGCGTCGCCGCCGCCGGTCAGCACCCTGTATTCCAGCTTCAAAGCCTCGGCCGCTTGCCTGGCGCCGGCGTCGAAATTGGACCAGTATTCGTTGTCAAGACTGGTGAATTCGGCGACAGCCACTTCAGCCGCTTGAGAAATGCCCGCGCCAACCAGCATGGTCATCGCGCTGGCCATGCCGAGTGTGGATTTCATTTTCTTATTTTCTTCCTCCCATTGAGATTCTGTGCAAAAGCCCACTGGCTCACGCACAATTGATCGCCAGATCATTTGTCCGCCTGAAACATTGGCGGAACTGGCGGTGATGTTGGCTGCCCGGTCCGAAGCAAGGAAGACCACAGCATCACCAATGTCTTCAGGGGACTGCGGACGCTTGAATGGAAAGCAGCAGGTGGGGACCGATCTGTTTCATTGTACAACCCGTACTGTTGTGTTGACCGAAGCCGGATCTATTTTCCTGGCGCGGGTCAAGCGGATTCTGCTCGAGCTTGAAGCTTCTGAAGATGAATTGGCTGATGCAACCAGCGAACCCCGCGGCCGCTTGCGCATCAGCATGCCACTTGGGGGGAATATCTCACCTCCGTCATGGCGGCCTTCATGGGCAGATTTCCGCGAATTTCGCTGGCTCTCGATTACAGTGACCGGCTCGTCGATGTGATTGACGAAGGTTTTGATGTTGGCATCCGAACGGGCGAGCCGGTGGACTCCGGTTTGGTCCGGCGTAATCTCGGCAGTTTCGATTGGATGCTGGCCGCCTCTCCCGCCTATTTGGACGGCAGAGGCCCCACGAGCTACACAAGCATATTTGCCTGCGGCAGAAGTCCTCGACCGGCCGTTTGGCTCCGTGGTCATTTCACGCAAAGTCGGACTTGGGAATTTCAGTCAGCCTCAGTGCGACAATCATCGACCCCACCGGTGGCCGGCAAACCGCTACCGCATTCCTAACGTCCGCGCCTTCGTGGATTTTTTTGGCGAATGGATACCCTCGAAGATATGCAAATAGTTACTTGCATTGAGCCATAGCGGGGGTCCATCGGCGCCTGGTGCCACCACTGAAACGAGCCAGAGTTCGCCGCCTGCGAGGGCATTCTCCATAAGCTACCGAGAACCGCGTTCTGTTTTGGCGAGCCCCTCATCTCGCTGATGTATGCCTTGTTCCGCAAGTCCTGTCCTAAGCGTCCGGCGGTCCATGCGGCTCGGGCTTGGGATGGACTGGCCGGACAATTCCACAGCACGGTGCAAGGGCTCTGGATCGAGGCCGTTGAACTCGGCTGTCTCGATCAGCGAGTTGATGGCGGCGGCACATGGGGGAGCAATTCCATGCATGGCAATACCTTTCTCCGCCGGGAGTTTGGATGCTATGGTTCGTCAAGATTGAGCCCACTTCTCAGTCGGCGAGGCTGACTTGACCCTCTGGTTTGGATTG
>JANPCA010000007.1:0-9424 GCA_031430715.1 Hyphomicrobiales bacterium
TTTGGGCAATCAAAGCTGGATTCCGGCTTTCGCCGGAATGACGAAACTTATGAGGAATGAACCATGACCGACATCAACACCTGGATCGACAACGAAGTCAAAACCAACGACGTCGTGCTCTTCATGAAGGGCACGCCCGAGATGCCCATGTGCGGCTTTTCGGGGCGCGCCACGCAGATTCTCCATCACTTAGGCGTCGCCTTCAAGGGCGTCGACGTGCTGTCCTCCAACGACATCCGCCAGGGCATCAAGGATTACACCAACTGGCCGACCGTGCCGCAGCTCTATGTCAAGGGCGAATTCGTCGGCGGCTCGGACATCATGATGGAGATGTTCCAGTCGGGCGAGCTGAAGACCCTGATGGCCGACAAAGGCCTCGCCTGAGATGGCGCTGAAGCTCTTCTCCGCGCCGAAGACCTGCGCCCTTGCCTCGCACATCGCACTCGAGGAGGCGGGTGCGGAGTATGAGATCGTGGGCGTGAGCTTCGCCGCGGGCGAGCAGCGCAAACCCGAATATTTGAAGGTGAACCCCAAGGGCCGCGTGCCGGCACTCGCCACCGATCGCGGCATCCTGACCGAGACGCCGGCCATCCTCGCTTACGTTGCGCAAAGCTTCCCAGCCGCGAATCTGGCCCCGCTCGCCGATCCCTTCGCCTTCGCCGAGATGCAGGCCTTCAACAGCTATCTCTGTTCGACCGTCCATGTCGCCCACGCCCATAAGCTGCGTGGAAACCGCTGGTCCGACGATCCCGCCGCCCATGAATCGATGCGCGCCAAGGTGGCCCAGAACATGGGTGACTGTTTTGACCTGATCGAGCGCGGCATGCTGAAAGGCCCCTGGGTGCTGGGCGAGGCCTATAGCGCCGCCGATCCCTATCTCTTCACACTTGCCACATGGCTTGAGGGCGACGGCGTCGACGTCAAGCGGTTTCCCAAAGTGCTGGACCATCGCGCCCGCATGGCCGCCCGCCCGGCGGTGACAAGGGCGCTGGCCATGCAGGCGGCGAGTTAAGTTCCCAGTTTCCTTCTCCACGCGGAACGCGTGGGGAAGGTGGCAGTTGCGCAGCAACTGACGGATGGGGGCCTTTGCGCACGGCAGGCGAAGGCCCCCATCCGTCACGCGGCCTGCGGCGGCGCGCGCCACCCCACCCTTCGGGCGGAGAAGGAAAGTTAAGCACATCAGCCCTACGAGGCGCGGCGATTGACCTTCTCCCGCTGATCGGGCACCGATGGGATCCGCATCCGGATTGTCCATGCTCACCCTCAATATCCGCGCCCTTCTGGCCCTGGCCTTCACCATTCTGATCTGGGGCGTGGCGCCGGTCTATATCCGCTCCTTCTCGCTGATCGCCGGCCCCGCCGACGCGCTGGTCATCCGCTATGGGCTGGTCAGCCTCCTGTGCCTGGTGTTTCTGCCCTTCTTCGGCGGTTTCCGGATGCCGCGCCAGGACTGGCCGCGCCTGGCGCTGATTTCGCTCATCGGCATGCTGGGTTATAACTTAGGTTCGGTCTTCGGCTTTGCCCTGGTGACGGCCGGGATCGGCGGCCTCATCATCGCCACCCAGCCGCTGCTGATCGCCGTGCTCGCCGCCCTGTTGGGTGCCGAGCGCCTCACCCATGCGGCGGTTCTCGGCATTGCGGTCGCATTCATCGGTGCGGTCTTGCTGATCAGCGGCGATCTGGGGAGCGGCCTCGATCCCCAGGACTTGCTGCTCGGCTCCGGTCTCATTTTCGCGAGCGGCCTCGCCTGGGCTCTCTATGTGGTGCTGGCGAAGCCGCTGATCCAGCGCCACGGCGCCTTCAAGATCACCGCCTTGTCTTTCCTCATCGCCTCCGTGCCGATGTTCGGTCTTGCCTCCGGCACGACCATCCCCACCGCCTTGAACCTCGATTCCGCTGGACTGTTCGCGCTCTTCTACATGGTGGTGCCCTCGACCTTCATCACCGTCATCACCTGGAACTATGCGGTGGGCCACCTCAAGCCCTCGGCGGTGGGCGCCTCGCTCTATCTCATTCCGCTGCTGGCGGTCGTGTCGGGCGCCGTGCTGCTGGGCGAGGCCGTCACCACGACGGCGCTCACCTCGGGCGCCATCATTCTGTGCGGCGTCGCCATCGCCCAGTTCGGACCGCTGCTGCGGCTCGACGGCAAAACTTGGGCACTGGCGGCCGTGCTGTTCGCGGTGACGACATGGGGCGGTCTGGCAGTCGCCATGCGCTTTCTGGTGAGCGACATTCCACCAGGCCATGTGATGTTTTACCGCCTGGTGCCATCCGGTCTGGTTGGCGCGGCGATTGCCGTCTATTTGGGCGTCCGCCCGATTGCGGCGCGCGACTGGCTTCGCATCCTCATCGCCTCGCTGGTGGGCAATCTCGGCTATCAACTGCTCTCCAATTTCGGCATCAAGACGGTGCCCGCCATGTGGACGGGAATGATCTGGGGCCTGGAGCCGGTGTTCATCGCCATTGCGGCCGTCGTGCTGGCGGGCGAGCGGCTGACGCGTTCCCTGCTCGCAGGGATGGCGGTGGCGCTGTCGGGAACCGCCATGCTTGTCGTCGGCGCGGCATCCGGCATGTCGAGCGAGGTTGGGCTGCCTGGTCTTGCCATGGTCATCGCCAGCACCATGGGTTGGGGCATCTACACCGTGGTGCTGCGCCCGGTTGCGAACCGCTATGGCATCGTCCCCATTACCTGTATCACCCTGGCGGTCTCCGCCCTGCCGGTATTCGTCTTTGCCGGCCCAAGCATGGCGCAGGACTTCGAACGCATGGGACCGCCGCAATGGACGGCGGTGGTATATCTTTCGCTGTTTGCGACGGTGGGAGCATTCATCGCCTGGAACTATGGCGCAGCGCGAATGAACAGTTCGACGGCTGGCATCTTCCTCTATGTCCAGCCCATCGTGGCGGCCATCGGCGGCATTCTCATATTGGGCGAACGCTTTACCTGGCCGCTCGCGGCTGGCGGAGCGCTCATCATTCTCGGCGTCGCCGTCGCCCAGTTCGGGCCACACCTGCAGAAATCGAGGGTTGGCGTCAATCAGGAACCGGACTAGTCACAGACCATGACAAGCACCTCCGCCCCGCTCAGCCGCTGGTACTATGCCCCGGCCATTGTCATCATCGCCGGCTGCCTGGTGGCCATGATCAACTTCGGCGTGCGCTCCAGTTTCGGCCTGTTCACAGGCCCAATTTCCGAAGCCCATGCCTGGCCACGCGAGACCTATTCTTTCGCCATGGCGGTGCAGAACCTTGCGTGGGGCCTCGCCACGCTGGCCGGCGGGGCCTTCGCCGACCGCTATGGCGCGGCGCGCGTGCTGATGGCGGGCGGCGTGCTCTATTGCGCCGGCACGCTGATGATGGCGCTTGCCGCCACACCGGCGATGTTTCACTTAGGGGGCGGCGTGATCACCGGCGTTGGCATCGCACTCTCCTCCTTCTCGATCGTCATGGTGGCACTGGGCCGCATCGTGCCACCGGAGAAGCGCTCATGGGCCTTCGGCATCGCCACCGCATCAAGCTCTCTCGGCCAGTTCATCTTCGCACCCCTGGGCGGAGCACTCATTGCCGCCTATGGCTGGCAGCAAGCTTTGATCTACATGGCCCTCTCAACCCTGCTGATCATTCCCTTCGCAATGCCCCTGATGGTCCAGAAAGGCTCGAACACCAAGCACGCCGCCGATGAAACGGCGCTCGGCATGCGTCAGGCGATCATCGCCGCCTTCGGCAATCAATCCTTCCTTCTGCTGACCGCCGGATTCTTCGTCTGCGGATTCCATCTTGCATTCATCACCGTGCATCTGCCGCCCTATCTGGCCGAACACGGGATAGCCAAGGAAATTGCCGGTTTTGCCATGGGCGGCATCGGCCTGTTCAATGTGGTGGGCGCCTATGCTTCGGGCATGATCGGGGGCAAGTACCAGAAGCGCCTGCCCTTGAGCCTGATCTATCTGCTGCGCTCGGTGGCGATCACCGCCTTCGTCCTCCTGCCGGTTACGCCACTCACCACCTTCGCCTTCACCGCCGCGATTGGCCTGCTGTGGCTGTCGACCGTGCCCCTCACCATGGGTCTCGTCGTCGTGTTGTTCGGCACGCGCTATATGGCGACACTCTATGGCTTCGTGTTCCTCAGTCATCAGCTCGGCCAGTTTCTCGGTGTCTGGCTGGGCGGACGGCTCTATGACCGGCTCGGCACCTATGACCCGGTCTGGTGGATCAGCGTGGCGCTCGGATTGTTTGCGGCCATCGTCCACTTGCCGATCCGCGAACAGCGCGACACGCGTTTTGCTGCGGCCTGAGCCATGGCATGGCCGGGGCACAGGCTGGCGCTTGCCCTGTTCGTCAGTGTACTGACGGTCTGGCTCGCCGTCATGGCGCTGGTCATGCGCCATGCCGCGCTGCCGCCGCAAGCCTCCGGCACCATGCTCGCCGTTTTCGAGCCGGGAATGTCCAGCGATGCGATCTTCGCCAGCCTGACCAGGGCCGGGGCGCGGCCGATTCGTCCCACCGCCTTCGGCTTCATCTGGATCGTCTCGGGCGATGAACCGGGCCTTGCCGGAAAAATGGTCAGCGAAGGAGCCATCGGCGCCTATCGCGAACTGCCCATAAGCCCGACGATTGCCGGATGTTTCGCTTTTGCGGACGCCAAGGTGGCCAATCTTCTGGCACCCTAGCAGCAGTCTTCAAGCTACGCTGCTAATACTTTGAATTATCACGTTAATCCCCTGTTCAGATGCTTGACGCCATACTCGATTCCTAGGCAACATCTGGAGATCCGTCACACGATCAGGAGGAATGACATGAGTGACCAGGACTTTGAACGTCAGTTGCGTGGCTGGAGTTTGACGACAGCCGAGATCATGTACCGCATGCCCGATTTTCGCAGCATCCTGCAGACCTATGTCTGGCAGGACTACGACATGGCGCCCAAGTTCCCGCGCCTCCTCAAGTTCCTCGACTTCTGGTCGCACAATCTCGATGGCCCCTTGGCCTCGGTGCGCGTCGCCCACGCCGGGATCGTCAGCCCGGTGGAATTCCGCCATGTAGACCACGAGTGGCGCCTGCACTAGCATCGGCGAGAACTTTCGGCTAAACGGCCCATCCCACATGCTGATGGGGCTGGGCCAGTGCCGGACATTCAAGAGTTGCTGGACAGCATCGCTACGCGGATGGCCCATGCGGCCAATCGCGGCGCGGTAGCCAACTACATCCCGGAACTCGCCGGCGTTGACGCTGGGCAATTTGGCATCGTGGTGACAACCGCCGATGGCAGCTGCTTTGAGGCTGGTGACACAAGAGTTGCCTTTTCCATCCAGAGCGTCTCAAAAGTCTTCACCCTGACGCTGGCACTCGGCAAGTCCGGTGACGTGTTGTGGCAACGGGTGGGGCGCGAACCTTCCGGCAGCGCTTTCAACTCCATCGTGCTGCTTGAGAACGAGCGCGGCATCCCGCGTAACCCCTTCATCAATGCCGGGGCCATCGTCGTCACCGACATCGTCACGGCGGGTCATGCCCCGCGTGAGGCCATTGGCGAAATTCTGCGCTTCGTCCGCTTTCTCGCCGAAGATGACGATATCTATGTGGATGAGCGGGTTGCGGCATCCGAAAGCCGCACCGGCCACCGCAATCTTGCGCTGGCGCACTATATGAAGGCCTTTGGCAATCTTGCCAATCCGGTGGATATGACATTAGGGGTCTATTTCCACCATTGCGCGATTGCCATGAATTGCCGCCAATTGGCATTGGCGGGACGCTTCCTGAGCCTTGGCGGCCGCCACCCCGAAACCGGGCGGAGGGTGATTTCCCCCGACCGGGCGCGGCGCATCAACGCCCTGATGCTCACCTGTGGGCACTATGACGGGTCGGGCGACTTCGCATATCGCGTCGGCGTACCGGCCAAGAGCGGTGTTGGCGGGGGCATCCTGGCGATTGTTCCGGGTGTCGCCAGCATCGCCGTATGGTCTCCGGGTCTGAACGCGTATGGCAATTCGCTGCTTGGTACGCTGGCACTGGAACAGTTGGCCGAAGCCATGGGCTGGTCGGTCTTCAACCCGCCGACGTGAAAGGAAAACGGCAGGGAGAGCCCTGCCGTTGCAAAATTCGATTTGGTGCCCGTCTTACCGCGAATAAAACTCCACCACGAAGTTCGGTTCCATCTGCACCGGGTACGGCACGTCGCCCAGGCCCGGCACGCGGATCAGTTTGGCGGTCATGCCCTTGTGGTCGACCTCCACATAGTCCGGCACGTCGCGCTCGGCCAATTGAGTGGCTTCCAGAACCACGGCCATGTCCTTGGCCTTGGGCGTCAGTTCCAGCACATCGCCGGCTTTCAAGCGGATCGAGGCCACCGTCACGCGCTGGCCGTTTAACTTCACATGGCCGTGGCTGACGAGTTGGCGGGCGGCGAACATGGTCGGCACGAACTTGGCGCGGTAGACCACCGTGTCGATGCGGCGCTCGAGCAGGCCGATCAGGTTTTCCGACGAGTCGCCGGTGATGCGCACCGCTTCATCATAGACTTTACGGAACTGGCGCTCGGAAATGTTGGCGTAATAGCCTTTCAGCTTCTGCTTGGCCTTGAGCTGGGTGCCGAAGTTCGACATCTTGCCCTTGCGCCGCTGGCCGTGCTGGCCGGGGCCATATTCGCGCTTGTTCACGGGGCTCTTGGGGCGGCCCCAGATATTCTCGCCCATGCGGCGGTCGATCTTGTATTTGGCGTTGGCGCGCTTCGTCATTTACGGTCTCCATTGGACATTTCAGAGAACCCACCCTCCTCGACACCGGTCTCCCGGCCGACAGGGCCAGTATTGGCCCACGGGCAAGCAAACACGGGGCTTAAGGGCCCCGTGCTCCGAGGGGCTATAGTGGAAGGGGTAATGCCTGTCAAACCGCCATTGCCGGCCCACAATCAGGCGGCGGGCGGCGGCTGGCCGGGGTATTGTGGAAGCGCCGGGTCGAACACCGCCCAGTGCGGTGCTGCGGCGGTCCAGATCGTCATCTGCGGCGCCAGCAGACCGGAATCATCCAGTGCACCGGCCCGCACGAAGACCAGATGCGGTCGGACTTCCGCCTTGCTGAACAGCGGCGTGCCGCAGATGGGACAAAATCCCCGCTGCATGATGTTGCCGCTATCGGCATCGCTGCTGAACCATGCGGCCGTTCCTTGAACGTCAAGCCCATCCGCAGGAAAGCAGACGCTCACCATTCCGCTGCCAGCCCCTAGATACTGGCACAGGCGGCACCAGCAAACCCGCGCCGCCAGCGGCGGCCCCGAAATTGAAAACCGCACCGCCTTGCAAAGACAACCGCCCGTACTCGCCATCTCGCAGCCCCCTCACATTTCCATGAAGTCGGCCAGCGGGAAACCCATCAGGGCGTAGGCTGCGAGCGAATCGGCGGCCTGGCCGCGTTTCGAGGTCAGCAGTGCCGTGCCGTGGCGCGGCACCGCCCCGGCGGCCTCGCCGAGTGGCGTCTCGTCGAGCACATCGGCGACGCGCCGGGCAATCGCCGGGGCCGGGTCGATATAGGCCACCTCCCAGGGCGCCACCTTGACGATATCTTCGACCAGCAGCGGATAGTGCGTGCAGCCCAGCACCACCACGTCGGTGCGCTTGGCCCCGCGCTCGGCGAAAGCCGGTTCGATCTCGAGGCGCAACGCGTCGAGGTCGACAGGCTGGCCTTTCAATTTCGCCTCGGCGATTTCGGCAAGCCTCTTGGCGCCATGCAGGAACACCTTGCAATGATAGGCATTGGTGTGGATCAGGGCATGGGTATATTCGCGGCTCACCGTGCCGGGCGTCGCCAGCACGCCGATGATGCCGGACCTGGTCTGCGCCGCGGCGGGCTTGATGGCCGGCACCGTGCCGACGAAGGGTAGCTTATAGGCCTGGCGCAATTGGGCGAGTGCTATGGTCGAGGCGGTATTGCAGGCGATCACCACGATATGCGGCTCGACCTTTTCAATCAGCGCGCCGATCACGCCGACGATGCGCTTCACCAGCGCATCTTCCTGCCAGGCCCCATAGGGGAATGCCGCGTTGTCGGCGGCATAGACCAGATGCGCGCCGGGCAATTGCTGGCGCACAGCGCGCGCCACGGTGAGACCGCCCATGCCGGAATCGAAGAGGAGGATGCGCGGCGTGGTCATGGCTTCGGTTCCTTCCGCCTCTCGTGCGCCCGGCTCAACGATGCCACCATGCCGCGCAGGCTGCGCACCTCCTGCTCGGTCAGCGCGGCGCGGCCATAGAGATTGCGGATATTGCGCAGCATCCCGGGTTTCTTGTCCTCCGTCTTGAAGAAGCCCGCCGCATCGAGCTCGCGTTCGAGATGATCGAAGAAACCGTGAAGTTCTTCCTTGGTGGCGAGCCTGGTATCGGGCGTCTGCAATCCGGGGCCTTCAAGCGCTGCCAGTTCCGGCGTTTGCTGACCGAGTGTTTCGGCCTGATCCTTGTACCATTCATAGCCCATCAGAAGCACCGCCTGGGCGATGTTGATGGACGCAAAGGCCGGATTGACGGGAGCGGTGACGATGATGTCGGCCAGCGACACCTCGTCGTTGTTGAGGCCCCAGCGCTCGCGCCCGAATAGCAGGGCCAGTTTTTCATGCCTGCCGATGCGCGCCCGCATGTCGTCACCCGCCTGTTCCGGGGTGATCACTTCCTTGATCATGCCGCGTGGGCGCGCCGTGGTGGCGTAGACGTAGTTCACGTCCTTCAAGGCATCGGCCAGCGTCTCGTGGACGGTGGCGGCCTCGATGATCCAGTTGGCGCCTGAAGACGCCGTCAGTGCCTTCTCGTTTGGCCAGCCATCGCGTGGGTCGACGAGGCGCAACTCATGCAGCCCGAAATTCGCCATGGCGCGGGCCGCCGTACCGATGTTCTCGCCCAATTGCGGATTGACCAGCACCACGATAGGTGCGGGTCCGAGCGTCTGATTCCGCGTCTTGTCGGTCCCTGCCATGATGCCCGGAGCCCATAGCGAAGTTGCCGCGGTTACGCCACCCCGCCCGTAACGGAGTTTTGATTTGCGCACCTGCACGCATCGGCAGCAGTGTGTATCCGGGGCCGTATGGTTAACGTCTGCCGTGGGAGGCGCTTATGGCCGTCATCAATGGTTCAGCACTCGCCGATTTCATTCACCGCAACGGTGATGGCTTCAATCCCGGCGGACTGAACGAAATCAACACCGTCACCACCGGCGCCGACACCATCAGCGGGTTGGCCGGCAATGATGTGATCTTCGGCGACAATGGCGGCGACACCATCAGCGGCGATGACGGCAACGACATCCTGCACGGCGGCCAGGGCGCCGACAATTTGACCGGCGGGGTCGGCAACGACATTTTCCGCATCATCCAGATATCCGATATCAGCGGCCTGGCCGAAACCGTTAACGGCGGCAACGACACCGACACGCTTGACTTCCAGAC
>JANPCA010000008.1:0-2219 GCA_031430715.1 Hyphomicrobiales bacterium
CGCATTGGCCGCCGAACTATCGGTAAAGCTCGGTGCCCCGTTGTCGATATGCGCCGTCAATGTGGCGCACGGCGGCGCCCGGGGCCCGTTGATCCACAATTGGGAAGAGGCCGAGGTGACGCGCATCCTCGACGGCGCCGCGGCGATGGCTAAGCGGGCCGGCGCCGCTCAGGTAGAAGAGCTTGCCCTGCGCAGCCGCGACGCCGCTGCCGCCATCGTTCAGTATGCGGAGGAAAATGGCTTTGGCCATATCGTGGTCGGCACCGGCGACAGGCGCGGTGTGTCCAGGTTGCTGCTGGGATCGGTGGCCGCCGCCGTCGCCAGCCACGCCCATTGCTCTGTCACGGTCTCCCGCTGATCAATAGGCGCTCTCGCTTTTCAGCAGCACGAAGGGCGTCTTCAGGATGATGTAGAGGTCGAACGCGAAGGACCAGCGGTCGATATATTCGAGATCGTGCTTGACGCGGTGTTCCAGCTTCTCGCGGGTATCGGTTTCGCCCCGCCAGCCATTGACCTGGGCCCAGCCGGTGATGCCGGGCTTCACCTTGTGACGGGCGAAGTAGCCGTCCACGACCTTTTCATAAAGTGCCTCGGCGGCCTTGGCCTGGGTGGCATGCGGGCGTGGGCCCACCAGCGACAATTGCCCGGTGAGTACGTTGAAGAGTTGCGGCAGTTCGTCGAGCGACGTCCTGCGGATGAAGCGGCCGGCCTTGGTGACCCGCGGGTCTTCGCGGGTAACGAGCTTCGCCGCATTGTGGTCGGTCATGTGCGTGTACATCGAGCGGAACTTGAAGACCTCGATCAACTCGTTGTTGAAGCCATAGCGCTTCTGCCGGAAGATCACCGGGCCCTTGCTCTCGAGCTTGACGGCCAGCGCCACGCCCAGCATGACCGGCGACAGCAGCACGATGGCCAGCAGCGCGAGAAGGCGGTCGACCCCATCCTTGAGGAACAGGCTCCAGCCCTTCATCGGACGGTCGAAGACCGGTAGCAGCGGCAGCTTGCCGATATGGCTATAGGCGCGGGCATTGAACCTGAGCGCCGAGGCCTGGCCGCTGATACGGACATCGGCCGGCAGTTCCCACAACCGCTTGAGGATGGTGAGGAGCCGCGTTTCGGCCGACAGCGGAATGGCCACCACGATGAGATCGACGCGCTCGGTCCGCGCATACTGGGCGAGATCTTCGATCCGGCCGATCTTGTGATATTTGCGGATTGATTGGGGGCTGCGTCCGTCGTCGCGGTCGTCGAAGAGGCCGACCACCTCGATATCGATATCGCGCGACGATTCGAGCAGGTTCAGGGCCTCCTCCGCCGCCCGCCCGCCGCCGACGATGGCGATGCGCTTGCGGAAGCGGCCCACGGCGGCGCGTGGTGCTGCCCACGCCGCCACGGCGAACCGCGTCAGGCTGAAATAGACCGGCAGTAAGTTCATCCACAGGAACAGCCACTGGTAGCCCATCTCCAGCAGCAGCAGGTGGGTCGTCTGGAAGAGCAGGCCGCCGATGACAATGCAGCACGCCGTGGCGCGCAATGCCGACCAGGCGCCCTCGGTCATGGCCCGCACCCCGTAGAGGCCCATGGCGCGCATGGCGAAAACGCAGATCAGCGCCAATTCGACGGCGAGAAAACCGATGACCTGGGCGCTTAAATCGCTGATCTCCTCGGCGCACATGATCGCAATCAGCACCGAGGCCACCAGCAATGTGGTGACATCCAGAAACTTGAGTACCCGTTGCACGACCTCGCGGTCGACATAGCGGTTCGCCGCCGCCCCCGTCCGCACGCCCATCGCCTGCTCCATCCCCGAGGCGGAATACGCCGCCCCGGTGCCGACGTTTAGCGCGTGTTTCTAAAGGGCTGATCAATCAAGTATGGCCGCCGTCACACAACTTGGTCATAAGGTTGAGGAACTGTTTGCGTCCCCGCGGCGGGGTCAGCTGCAATAGGCGTTGCGGATCTGGTTGCCGAGTTTCCGTGCTGGAACGGACTCGGCCGCCCAGGACTCGCGGGCAATCGACGTGCACAATTCGTTGAAGCGGTTCTGGGTCGAGAACGCGTAGGCCCCGGCCGTCACCAGCAGGATCAGCAGCCCCACGCAGATGCGGGCCATGAGGCGTGCCGATTGCTGATTTTCATCCGCCATCCGCTTCCAGACCAGGGCCGAATTCGTCCTGCACATGAGCCGCCAGCGTCGGACTGACGCGACCAAAGCGGTT
>JANPCA010000009.1:0-6356 GCA_031430715.1 Hyphomicrobiales bacterium
GGGATGCCAGCCTACGCTGGCATGACGGAATTTGGGGGCGGTTCGATCCGCAATTCGATAAACTGAACAGGGTGCCAATCCGATGTTCGTCTGGACCGTACTGGTGTGTGCCGTGTTGGCGATTGCCGCCTATTTCGCCGGGCAGTCGCGCGCCGCGGGGCTGCGCCTGGCTGGCGGTTCGCTGCTGCACTCGCTGCCGAGCTATCATGGGATGTTCATCGCGGCGGGCGCCTTCACCGGCGCCGTTGTCCTGGCGCTGGCCTCGGCGCTGGCCTTCGGCACCCAGTCGATTGTGACACCCATTGCCGCCGCGGCCGGTGCCGCGGCCTCGGTGGCGGTCCTTTATCCGCGCATCTCCGCGCAATTCCGCGCTCGCAACCTGTTCGAGCGCTTCGTGCTGGCCGTCCTCATCGCCTGCTCGGCGGTGGCGGTGCTGACCACTGTCGGCATCGTCTTCTCGGTCTTGTTCGAATCCATCATTTTCTTCCGCGAGATTTCGCCGTTCTCCTTCCTGTTCGGCACGCAATGGTCGCCCACCGCCGAGCCCGCCTCCTTCGGCTTCATTCCGCTGCTGGTTGGCACCTTGCTGATCACCGCCATCGCCATTCTGGTGGCGGGACCGCTGGGCCTGCTGTCGGCCATCTATATGGCGGAATACGCGACGCCGAGGCTGCGCGGCATCCTGAAGCCCCTGCTTGAAATCCTGGCGGGTGTTCCAACGGTTGTGCTGGGCTTCTTCGCGGCGCTCACCGTGGCGCCGCTGATCCGCGGCAGCGGCGAAGCCATCGGACTTACCGTCGCATCCGAATCGGCATTGGCCGCCGGTCTCGTCATGGGCATGATGATCGTGCCGCTGATTTCGTCGCTCTCCGACGACATCATCAACGCCGTGCCGCAATCGCTGCGCGACGGTTCCTATGCCATGGGCGCCACGAAATCCGAGACCATCAAGCGCGTGGTGCTCCCCGCCGCGCTGCCGGGCATCGTGTCGGCCTTCATGCTGGCCATCTCGCGCGCCGTGGGCGAGACCATGATCGTCGTCATGGCGGCGGGGCTGGCCGCCAATCTGACGGTCAATCCCTTGGCGGCGGTGACCACCATCACCGTGCAGATCGCCGCCCTCCTGGTGGGCGACCAGGAGTTCGACTCGGCCAAGACGCTGTCGGCCTTTGCACTTGGCTTCGTGCTCTTCCTCTTCACCCTGGCGCTCAACTTCATCGCACTCCGCATCGTGCAGAAATACCGTGAGCAATATGACTGAAGTCCGCGCCCAATTTGTTGCCAAGCGCTACCGGGCGGAGCGCCGCTTCCGCATCTATGGCGCCGCGGCGCTTGCCGTGACGGTGGCCTTCCTGGCCTTCCTGATCGCCGACACCGCTATCAAGGGCTGGCCCGCCTTCACCGAAAGCCGCGTGCTGCTCGACGTGACCGTCGAGGCCGCCAAGGTCGATGCCGCCAATCCCAGGGCTGGCGATTTCGAGGGGCTGGTCAAGGATGCCTTCCGCGCCCGCTTTCCCGATGTGACGTCCAGGGGAGACCGCAAGAAACTGACGGCTCTCCTCTCGCAAGGTGCCGCCGACGATCTCCGTGGCCTCGTCGTGGGCGACCCGTCGCTGATCGGCAAGACCTTCAAAGTACCGGCCCTCCTGTCCGATGAGGCCGACCTGCACGTGAAGGGCATCGCCGCCGGCCGCATCGACGAGGTGCAAGCCCGGTGGCTGGAAACCCTTGGCCGGGACGGCGCCATCGAGCGTGGTTTCAACTGGCGCTTCTTCACTTCGGGTGACTCGCGCGAACCCGAATTGGCGGGGCTCAAGGGCGCGCTGGTGGGCTCGCTTCTGACAGTTGCCGTGGCCTTGTCATTGGCACTGCCGCTGGGCATCGCCGCCGCGATCTATCTCGAGCAGTTTGCCCCTAAGAATAAATTCACCGACATCATCGAGGTCAACATCAACAACCTGGCCGCTGTCCCGTCGATCATCTTCGGCCTTCTGGGGCTCGCCATGTTCCTCAATGTCCTGGGCCTGCCGCGTTCGGCCCCGGTGGTTGGCGGGCTGGTGCTGGCGCTGCTGGTGCTGCCCACCATCATCATTGCCTCGCGCGCCGCCATCAAGGCCGTGCCGCCCTCGATCACCGAAGCGGCCTTGGGGGTAGGCGCTTCGAAACAGCAGGCGGTGTTCCAGCATGTCCTGCCGCTGGCCGTGCCCGGCATTCTCACCGGCACCATCTTAGGCTTGGCCCGCGCTTTTGGCGAAACGGCGCCCCTGCTGATGATCGGCATGGTGGCCTTCATCGCCGACGTGCCGCAAGGGTTCCAGGATGCGGCCACCGTGCTGCCGGTGCAGATATTCCTGTGGGCCGATCTTCCCGAAATCGCCTTCCAGTCGAAGACCGCCGCGGCCATCCTGGTGCTGATGGTGGTGCTGTTCGGACTCAACGCCATCGCCATCTATCTGCGCCGCCGCTTCGAGCGGCGCTGGTAGCCATGAAAGGTCAACGCCCATGAACGCCTATCAGTCGATCGTGACGCCCGCTTCCCCACGCATCATGGCCGAGCGCCCGATGAAGATCTCGGCCCAGCATGTCGATATTTACTATGCCGAAAAGCATGCCATCAAGGATCTGTCGATCAACATCCCGGACCGCGCCGTCTCGGCCTTCATCGGCCCCTCGGGCTGCGGCAAGTCGACCTTCCTGCGCGCCATCAACCGCATGAACGATACCATCCCCTCCTGCCGCCTGACCGGCGATATCACGATCGATGGCCAGGACATCTACGACCGCGGCATCGACGTCGTGCAATTGCGCGCCAAGGTCGGCATGGTCTTCCAGAAGCCCAATCCCTTCCCCAAGTCGATATTCGAGAACGTCGCCTATGGGCCGCGCATCCATGGCATGGCTTCCAACAAGACCGACATCGAGGAAATGGTCGTCGCCAGTCTCAAGAAGGCCGGCCTGTTCGAGGAAGTCAAGGATCGCATGCAGGCCTCGGGCACCAGTCTTTCAGGCGGCCAGCAGCAGCGCCTGTGCATCGCCAGGGCCATCGCCGTCAATCCGGAAGTGATCCTGATGGACGAACCCTGCTCGGCGCTCGATCCCATCGCCACCGCCCGGATCGAGGAACTGATCGGCGAATTGCGCCAGAATTTCTGCATCGTCATCGTTACGCATTCCATGCAGCAGGCGGCCCGCGTGTCGCAACTGACCGCCTTCTTCCACCTGGGAACCCTGGTCGAGTTCGGCGACACCGATGAGGTCTTCACCAGCCCTCAGGAAAAGCGCACCCAGGACTATATCACCGGCCGCTTCGGCTGAGCCCTCGAAGGAGACATTTCATGTCCGACCATATCGTCAAAGCCTATGATGAAGACCTGAGTGCGCTGAAGACCATGTTGGCCCAGATGGGTGGCCTGGTGGAGCAGCAGCTCGACGACGCCATCGACGCCTTGTCGCGGCGCGACACGGCGCTGGCCGACCGGGTGATCCAGAACGACGAGAAGGTCGATGTGCTGGAACACCAGATCGAGGAGAAGGCCATTCTCACCATTGCCAAGCGCCAGCCCATGGCCCGCGACCTGCGCGAGATCATGGTGGCGATCAAGGTGTCGTCCGATCTCGAGCGCATCGGCGATCTGGCCAAGAACACGGCGAAGCGCACCCACGCCATGTCGGACGGCTTGCCGAGGAAGCTGATGTCCGGCGTCACCCGCATGGGCCGCCTGGCCCAGGAGGAGTTGAAGAACATCCTTGATGCCTATGCGCGCAGCGATGCCGCGCGCGCCATGGAAGTGTGGCGCTCGGACGAGGATCTCGATGCGCTCTACAATTCGATCTTCCGTGAACTCCTTACTTATATGATGGAAGACCCGCGCAACATCAGCCTGTGCACGCATCTTCTTTTCGGCGCCAAGAACATGGAGCGGATCGGCGACCACGCCACCAACATCGCCGAGAACATCCATTACCTCGTGCATGGCAAGGCGCTGGCCGAGGACCGTCCCAAGAAGGACATGACCAGCTCGTTCCGCATCGCGGACAAGTCAGGGCCGGAAGACTGACCGATGAGTGCATCCATTCTGGTTGTCGAAGACGAAGAACCGATCCAGATCCTCTTGAGCTACAATCTCGAAGCCGAAGGCTACCGGGTGCGCCACACCGCCCAGGGCGAGGACGTCTCGCATCTGATTGGCGAGGAGCGGCCCGATCTTATCGTGCTCGACTGGATGCTGCCGGGGATTTCGGGGATCGAGGTGTGCCGCCTGTTGCGCAGCCGTCCCGAGACGCGCGACATCCCGATCATCATGCTCACCGCCAGGAGCGAGGAGGCCGAGCGGGTCCGCGGCCTTGCCACCGGGGCCGACGACTACATGGTGAAGCCCTTCTCGGTACCGGAACTTCTGGCCCGCATCCGCACCATCCTGCGCCGCATCAACCCCGATGCGGTGGCCGATCAGTTGAAAGCGGGCGACCTGCTGCTCGACCGAAGGACCAGGCGGGTGACGCGGTCGGCGCGTGACATCACGCTGTCACCCACCGAGTTCCGCCTGCTCGAACACCTGCTGCAGAATCCGGGCCGGGTTTATTCCCGTGCCCAGTTGCTCGACACGGTCTGGGGCCACGACGTCTATGTCGATGAGCGCACTGTCGACGTCCATGTCGGACGCCTGCGCAAGACGCTGAGCCGCGGCCGCGAGATTGACCCCATCCGCACCGTGCGCGGCATGGGCTATGCGTTCGACGAGCGCTTCGGGCGGACGTGAATTCCATCCGCGCCTGGTTGCAGCGGCCCGGCCTCCCCGCGCTTTGTCATCCCCGAACAGGCCCGGGGCTGACAGCTTGGGCGATGTCTGGCCGTCTTTGGCCTCAGGCGAACGCCATCCGTCTATTGCGGCGGTCCTGCGGGGGCTGGTAGGCCTGCCTGGCGTGATATTCGCAATAGGGCGAGCCATCGCGGGGGCCATTGCCGCAGAAGCAGAACTCGTCGTTGCCTGGATCGCCGATGGGCCATTTGCAGGTCTTCTCCGAAAGATGGAGGATGGTGACGCGCCCGCCCTTGGCCGAATCGACGAGGCGCACCGGCTGCGGCTCGGCCAAGGTCTGCGGGCGCGGCTGAATATCGGCCCGCGGCATCGGTTTGAGGGCCGTGGCGCCTGCCTGCGGCATGCTCGGCCGGCCGTTGCCTTGGCCACCCGGCAGGCTCGGCTCGCGCTGCTTGCGCGGCGCTCGTGTCACCGCGGCGCGCGGCGGCTGGGCCCGGCCCGACAGGTTCAGCCTGTGAACCTTGCCGATCACCGCATTGCGCGTGACCCCCGCCGCCAGGCGCCCCGCGATCTGGCTGGCGCTTAATCCTTCCGTCCAGAGCTTCTTGAGAAGCTCGACGCGATCTTCTGTCCAGGACAATTTTGCCCCTCCAAACTTGTCATCGATGGCTGCACTCATCGGAATCCCCCGTGCTTCGCCCGGCGTAAGCCGCCTGGCGTCAAAACATTAAAACTGACCATGAAATGCTACATCTCGTAGCTTCAGTAGCCGGACACTACAATACGCGGTGACTCAACCGCAACCTTCGGCCTTTGGGAATCGCCCTGTTTTCCCCAGTTTCCCACGCCCGCCTCATGGTTAACGAAACCTTATCAGGCTGCCGAATCAGCGGTCCATGCGCTCTTTTGACTCACCTCCGGAAAACCCCGCCGCGGAGCCCGGCGACAGGGCGATTGACCCTTGGCAATCATGGACTTATATGGGTTTTCATACGCTGAGCGTCCGTCAGCCCTGGCGGGCGCTCTTTGACGTCAATGCAAGGCCAAAGCCCATGATCGCAGCCGTTTTGCCGACTTATGCCAGAGCGAAAGTCACTTTCGAACGTGGCGAAGGGGTGCGCGTCTTCACCCCCGAGGGCCAGGAATACCTCGATTTCGGGGCGGGCGTGGCGGTGACCAGCTGCGGCCATGCCCATCCCCATCTGGTGGAGGCCTTGACCCAGCAGGCCCAAAAGATCTGGCACACCTCAAACCTCTATCAGATGCCGGGCCAGGAAAAGCTCGCCCAGCGCCTCATCGATGCGAGTTTCGCCGATACGGTGTTCTTCACCAATTCCGGCGCCGAGGCGCTGGAATGTTCGATCAAGACGGCGCGCAAGTACCATGCGGCCCACGGCCACCCGGAAAAATTCCGCCTCATCACCTTCGAGGGCGCCTTCCACGGCCGCACGCTGGCCACCTTAGCGGCCGGCGGCCAGGCCAAATATCTCGAAGGCTTCGGCCCCAAGACCGAGGGTTTCGACCAGGTGGTGTTCGGCGATCTCGATGCCGTAAAGACGGCGATCACGCCGGAGACGGCGGGCATCCTCATCGAGC
>JANPCA010000010.1:0-2231 GCA_031430715.1 Hyphomicrobiales bacterium
GGCGACATGAACGGCGGCTACAATCCGATCAAGGATGTTTACAAGACGGAGGTGTATCGGCTCGCCGAGTGGCGCAACCTCCAGGGCTTCGCGATCCCGGAGCGCATCATTGCCAAGGCGCCGACGGCGGAACTGCGCGCCAACCAGACGGATCAGGATTCGCTGCCGCCCTATGACGTGCTGGACGACATACTCGAGGGCCTGGTGGAGAACGAGCAGAAATTGGCCGAGATCGTGGCGCGCGGCCATGACGAGGCGCTGGTGAAGCGCATCCAGCACATGCTTTATGTGGCGGAGTACAAGCGGCGTCAGGCGGCACCCGGCGTCAAGATCACCCGCCGCAACTTCGGGCGCGACCGGCGCTATCCGATCACCAATGGTTTCAGGGATGGGCGCTAGATGACCATCGTCCGCTTTGCCCCATCGCCCACCGGCCGCATTCATATCGGCAATGCCCGCACGGCGATTCTGAACTGGCTCTTTGCGCTGAAGTCCGGCGGCCAGTTCATCCTGCGCTATGACGATACCGATACGGCGCGTTCGACCGATGAATATGCGCGGGGCATCGCCGCCGACATCGACTGGCTGGAAATCAAGCCGCACCGTGTCGAATGGCAGTCGAAACGTTTCGCGCATTACGACGAGATTTCAGATTCCTTGCGCGCCTCGGGACGGCTCTATCCCTGCTACGAAACGGCCGACGAACTCGACCGGCGGCGCAAGCGGCAGTTGGCGCGCGGGGCGCCCCCGGTCTATGACCGGGCCGCGCTGAAGCTGACGCCTGAGGACCGCGCCAAACTCGAAGCCGAGGGCCGCAAGCCGCATTGGCGATTCAAACTCGATGGCCGCACTGTCGAGTGGAACGACATCATCCGCGGGGCCCAGCACATCGATACAGGCTCGCTTTCGGATCCCGTGCTGGTGCGGGAGGACGGCAGCTATCTCTATACACTGACCTCGGTGATCGACGATATCGACTACGGCATCACCCATGTCATCCGTGGCGAGGATCACGTTGTGAACACCGCCGTGCAGATCGAAATCACCGAAGCGCTGGGTGGTGCTGTGCCGGCCTACGCCCATCACAGCCTGCTCACGGGGGCCGACGGCAAGGGCCTGTCGAAACGCTTAGGCTCGCTGTCCATCGCCGCGATGCGCGAAGCCGGGCTTGAGGCGATGGCGGTGGTCAGCCACGCGGCGCTGCTGGGTACCTCGGACAATATTCATCCGTGTGCCGATTACTCCGAACTGGTGGCTGGCTTCGATCTCGGAAAACTGTCGCGCGCGCCGTCGCGCTTCGATGAGGCCGAACTGGCTCGTCTCAATGCCAAGCTGCTGCATCACCTGCCTTGGGAAGCGGTCAGGGACCGGTTGGGATTTGGCTCGGAAGCGTTCTGGATGGCGATTCGAGGGAACATCGAAAGATTAGCCGATTCAAAGATTTGGATTGATATCATCACAAACCGAATCAAACCGGCGATCAGCGATGAGGAGTGGCTTTTCATCGCTGCAGCCCGCGCATTGCTGCCACTGGAACCGTGGGACCAATCGACCTGGAAAACCTGGACGGATGCGGTCAAGGCCGCGACAGGCCGCAAGGGCAAGGCGTTGTTCATGCCGCTCCGCTTGGCATTGACCGGCCTCGACCACGGCCCGGAACTGGCACAACTGCTCCCCCTGATCGGACGCGAGAAGGCGCTTGAGCGGCTGGGCTAGTTGCCAACGTTTTTGTTGACAAAGGCTGTTGAGTTTGCGATTACTGAGCAGCGAGGAGTACTGCACAAACAGAGAGCCACCGCGGCTCGCCTCCCTATGATCCATCTGGTTGTCATAAGGTGCTCGCTCATGAAGTATTCCGAATTCCGCCGCTGGCTGAAGAGACAAGGTTGTACGTTCGAGACCCATGAAGGTGGCAGCGGCCATATCACTGTAATTTACAACGGCCGTAGGTCACAGTTGCCTGCCCATGGCGCGGGTAAGGATTTGAAGACGGGCCTTGTGGAAGCGATCAAGAAGCAGCTTGGATTGAAATGATCTCTTATCGCGTTAAACTGGTGAACGACGAAGGTACGGTTCTGGTGACATCGCCGGACTTTCCCGAACTCGTTACCTTTGGCGAGGACCGGGAGGACGCCCTGTCCTATGCGGTGGGTGCTTTTTCCGAAGCCATCGCGGCGCGCATGGCGCATCGTGAACCGATCCCGGTTCCTTCGAAAGGCAAACCCTCCGAG
>JANPCA010000011.1:0-23900 GCA_031430715.1 Hyphomicrobiales bacterium
GACGTGTACGAGTACGCCCAAACCGTCAAGGCCAAAGGCTTTGTCTACATGGACACCCCCGGCTACGACCCCGTCTCTGCGACGGGCCAGGTCGCTGGCGGCGCCAACCTCATCTGCTTCACCACCGGCCGCGGCTCCGCCTATGGCTGCAAGCCGGTGCCGTCGATCAAGCTCGCCACCAATTCCGACATCTATCAGCGCATGATCGACGATATGGACATCAATTGCGGCGACATCCTCGACGGTGTCTCGATCCAGGACAAGGGCAAGGAAATCTTCGGCATGATGCTGAAGGTGGCGTCGGGAAGCAGCAGCAAGTCCGAGGAATTGGGTTACGGCGACAACGAATACGTCCCCTGGCAGGTGGGAGCGGTTCTTTAGGGCGTCAATTCCTCTCGCTGCGCAGCGCCCTGGCCTTGCGGGCGAGCGACAGGAGGCAGCGGCTGGCGATGGCCTCGCCAAGCGCCGTATTCTGCCGCACCTGCGGGATGGCGGCGCCCAAGGTCGAGGCCGCCAGCATCAGATCGCCCAGCGGCCAGACCTGCAATTGCGCCAGCACCTTGCTCTGGCGTTTGAAGAACACCGGCGGCCTGGCCGAACGCACCGCGGAATCGGGCTTCGTGCCGCGCGCGATGGCAACGCGGAAATCCGCCAGCCTCTGGGCGTGGGAATGGGCCACCATGACGATCCGCCCGGCATCCGTGCCAGCCCGCACCAGCGCCTGGAATAGCTGGTCCGCCTCCTCCACGTCGCCATGGAAGACGCAGTCGGCCAGCGCTTCGGGATCGGCTCCCGTATCATTGCCGCAGATCGCCTCGACATCGGCGGCGCTGACCTGGGTCCCGCCGAGGCAATAGAGGCTGAGCTTCTCCACTTCGCGCAACACCAGCCCCCGCGAGGTGCCCGCCAGTTCGATGAAGCGGTGCAGCACGTCCTCGCCGACTTTGAGCTTGTGCTGCGCGAGGATCTGCTCGACGAGATGCGCCACTTCGCCGGGTTCGGCTTCGTAGAGCGGCACCACATGGGCATGGGCGCTTTTTTCGAAGGCGGCGCGCAAGGCAGAGGATTTGGCCAGGGCACCGGCTTCGGCCACCACGAGATTGCCGCTGACCTTGCCGCCGAGGAGCGGCATCACGGCTTTGAGGAAGGCCTCGCCGGCGCCCTTGATCCATACCGCCCGGTTGCCGCCGAACATCGAGAGCGATTGCACCTCGTCGACGAGCCGCGCCGGATCGGCGGCGAGATCGCCGTCCTGCAATGTCACCACGGTGAACGGGTCGCCGAGCGTCCCGGCATGACGCTTCACGGCCTTCTGGGCGATGTCGCGCACCGCGTCGGCTTCCTCGCCATAGATCAGCAGCGCAGCGATGGCGGGATCGGGTTTGCGCAGGAAGGCATCGACTCCGGAAGCCTTGAGGACCGTCATGGACTGGCGGAGTGGGCCGCGAAATAGGCGGCGAGACGGGTGCGGATATCGCCGCTCACTTCATGCGCCACCCGTTCGGTGGCGTTGGTCTCGGCCTGCATGTCGGCGAAGGGCTGGCGCACCAGATCGAAGGAGACCTGCGCGAAGGTCTTGCCGCTGTGCAGCGTGGCGCCACTGGCCCGGTCCATGAGATCGAAAGTAGCCGTCAGATGCACCGCCTGGCGCGTTACATTGGGCAGCGGCTTGTTGATCTGTCCGGTCTTGGTGAGCGTGGGCTTGATGAGCAATGTATAACGCTCTTCGCCCGCGCCATGGCCCATGGCGGAAATCAGGTCGTTGCGGATGATCTGCCCCAGCCGGTCACTGGCGGGCGGGATCGACACCGAGGCCAATGTCGCCGCGACACCGGCCGTCTCCGCCGATGAGCCATAGAGCGGCCGGTAGCTGCAGCCGCAAAGCGCCAACGCGGCGGCAAGGAGGAGGATGGCGGCGGTGCTTCGCATCAGCCGACAATATTGGCGATGCGGTCGGCCACGACAATCACTTTCTTGATGGCCCGCCCGTCGAGCGAGCGGGCCACGCTGTCGAGCTTGCGCACAATCGCTTCGACCTCCGCTGCCGCCATGCCCTTGGCGATGGTGATTTCATCGCGGCGCTTGCCATTGACCTGCACCGCGATGGTGACGCTGTCGTCCGCCAGCAGGTCCGGGTCGGGTTTCGGCCACGGTGTGTCGACCACGGCCGCCCTGTGGCCGAGCGCCGCCCAGCACTCCTCCGCCAAATGCGGCATCATCGGCGCCGACATGAGCACCAGGAATTCCGCCGCCTCGCGGATCGCCGCCGGCTCCGCCTTGCCGCTCAGGCCAGCGGTCAGCGCATTGGCCAGTTCATAGATGCGGGCGATGGCGCGGTTGAAGCGCAAGGCCGACAGATCCTCGGTGACGGCTTGCAGCGCCTTGTGGGCGGAACGGCGCAATTCGAGGGATTGTAGTGTATCGCTACCATCCATGCGCAGCGCGGCATCATTGATCAGCCGCCAGATGCGCTGGGTAAAGCGCCAGGCACCTTCCGCTCCCGCTTCCGTCCACTCGATATCGCGCTCGGGCGGCGTGTCGGACAGCATGAACCAGCGTGCTGTATCGGCTCCATACTGTGCGATGATGTCGTCGGGATCGACCACGTTCTTCTTGGACTTCGACATTTTCTCGACGCCGCCGACTTCCAGCGCCTCGCCGGTCGAGGCGTGAACCCACTTGCCGTCTTGCAGCCTGGCATCGGCTGGCAGCACCCACTCGCCCGCCGCCGTGCGGAAGGTTTCATGGATCACCATGCCTTGGGTGAACAGGCTGTCGAAGGGTTCCTCGATCTGCATGTAGCCCGTGGCCATCATGGCCCGGGCATAAAAGCGCGAATAGAGCAAATGCAGGATGGCGTGCTCGACGCCGCCGATATATTGATCGACCGGCATCCAGTAGCGCGCCGCCGCCTCGTTGACGGGTTCCGCTGCTCCCGGCGAGCAGAAGCGCGCGAAATACCACGACGAGTCGATGAACGTGTCGAACGTATCGGTTTCGCGCTTGGCCGCCTTTCCACAGGACGGGCAAGCGACGTGCTTCCACGTCGGATGATGCTCAAGCGGATTGCCCGGCTTGTCGAAGGTGACATCCTCGGGCAGCGTCACCGGCAAGTGCTCCTTCGGCACCGGTACGATGCCGCAGGCGGCACAGTGGACGACCGGGATCGGGCAGCCCCAATAACGCTGGCGCGATACGCCCCAGTCGCGCAGACGGAAGTTCACTTTGCGCTCGCCGATGCCCATCGCTTCCATGCGCCGGGCGATCTCCTCCTTGGCCTCTGGCACGCTCATGCCATCGAGGAAATCCGAATTGATCAGAACCGAATTGTCGCCTTCCTTCTCCACGAAGGCCTCATCGCCCACCGCAAATGTGGCCGGGTCGGCATTGCGCGGCGCCACCACGGGGAGGACCGGCAGGCCATACTTGCGGGCGAAATCGATGTCGCGCTGGTCATGGGCTGGGCAGCCGAAGATGGCGCCTTCGCCATAGCCCATCAGCACGAAGTTGGCGGCATAGACCGGCAGCCTGACGCCCTCCCGGAATGGGTGGCGGGCATAGAGCCCGATCGGGCAGCCCTTCTTCTCGGCGCGCTCGATGGTCTCCTCGGAGGTGCCGAGGGAGGCCACCTCGGCGCGGAAGGCGGCCAGATCCCCATCGTTCTCGGCCAGGGCCTTGGCGAGGGGATGATCGGCCGAGATGGCGCAGAAGCTGGCCCCGAAAATCGTATCGTGCCGGGTTGTATAGACCGTCAGCTTCGGCTCGATCAGGTGCCCGTAATAGTCCTCGAGCTCGAAGGAAAAGCGTAATCCCTCCGAGCGCCCGATCCAGTTCTTCTGCATCAGGCGCACTTTTTCCGGCCAGCGCGTCAACCCGTCGAGCGCGGTCAACAACTCCTCCGAGTACGCAGTGATCTTGAGGAACCATTGCGCCAGCTCGCGCTTCTCGACCAGGGCACCGGAGCGCCAGCCGCGCCCGTCGATCACCTGCTCGTTGGCCAGAACCGTCATGTCGGCCGGATCCCAGTTGACCAAGGACACCTTGCGCTCAACCAGACCGGCTTTCAGGAAATCGTTGAACATCGCCTGCTCGTGGCGGTAGTAGCTCGGATCGCAGGTGGCGATCTCGCGGCTCCAGTCGAGCGACAGGCCCATGGATTTCAACTGCCGCCGCATGGTGGCGATGTTCTCGTAGGTCCAGGTCTTGGGGTGGACGCCGTGCGCGATGGCGGCGTTCTCGGCGGGCATGCCGAAGGCGTCCCAGCCCATCGGATGCAGCACGTTGTAACCCATGGCGCGGCGGAAGCGGGCGATCACGTCGCCCATCGCATAGTTGCGCACATGGCCCATGTGGATGCGGCCCGACGGGTAAGGGAACATCTCGAGCACGTAATATTTCGGGCGTGAGGTGTCTTCGCTCGCCTCGAAGCTGCGCTGTTCGGTCCAATAGTGCTGCCAGCGCGGCTCGGCCTCGCGCGGATTGTAACGTTCGGTGCTCAAGATCGGAACTTTCGGATGAAGGCCTTCGATCCGTGCCAGTACCAGTCCTTGAAATGGCCCGCAAGCATGGCCTATTGCAGGTCACGGCCAAGGAAGGGTCCGCCGATGGTTCACGAAGGTCTGAAAAAGGTGCTGAACGGCATGGTGCGGGCCGCCCAGGAGGCGGGCCGCCCGGCCGACGGCATCGCGCTCATCGCGGTCAGCAAGATGTTCGATGCGGCCGCCATCATGCCGGTGCTCGAGGCGGGCCAGCGCTTTTTCGGCGAGAACCGCGTGCAGGAGGCGCGCGCCAAGTGGCCGGCGCTGAAGGCCCAGTGGCCCGGCATCGAACTGCATTTGATCGGTCCCTTGCAGAGCAACAAGGCTGCCGAAGCCGTGGCGCTATTTGACGCCATCCACACGGTCGACCGCCCCAGGATCGCCGAGGCGCTGGCCAAGGAAATGCAGCGGCAGAACCGGGCGCCCGAGCTTTTCATTCAGGTCAACACCGGACGCGAGGCGCAGAAGGCGGGGATCGGCCCGGACGAGGCGGACGCGTTCATCCATACCTGCCGCGGCACCCTTGGACTGAAGATCGCCGGTCTCATGTGCATTCCGCCGGCCGACGAAGGCCCGGCACCCCATTTCGCCCTGCTGGCCGAGATCGCCCGCCGCAACGGCCTCAAGGGCCTCAGCATGGGCATGAGCGGCGACTACGCCACCGCCATCGCCTACGGCGCCACCCATGTGCGGCTGGGCTCGGCGATTTTCGGCAGCCGTTAGCGCAAGCCGCGCAGATAATCCGATAATCCTGCCGTCGAACTGTCGAGGCCCCCGGTGCCCATCTTGCCCTCGACCACGGGCTGCAATCCGGTCGCCAGTTCTTTGCCGAGTTCCACGCCCCATTGGTCGAAGGCATTGATGCCCCAGATGGCCGCTTCAACGAAGACGCGATGCTCGTAGAGCGCGATCAACCGGCCCAGTGTGAAGGGATCGAGTTTTCTGTAGGCCAGCGTCAGCGACGGCCGGTTGCCGGTGAAGACGCGATGCGGCGCCAGCAGTTTGGCGTCAGCCTTGCTCTTGCCCATGGCGGCCAGCTGCGTTTCCGCCTCCTTCAGCGTGCGGCCCTTCATCAGCGCCTGGCTTTGCGCCAGGCAATTGGCGGTGAGGAGTGCATGATGTTCACTCATCCCCTCCTCGTGCGGCGCGGCGGCGATGAGGAACTCGACCGGTATAGCGTCGGTCCCCTGATGCAACAACTGGAAGAAGGCGTGCTGGCCGTTGGTGCCCGGCTCGCCCCAGACGATGGGGCCGGTTGCCTCCTTGGCCGCGGCGCCCGTCTTCATCACCCGCTTGCCGTTCGATTCCATGTCGAGCTGCTGCAGATAGGCGGCAAAGCGCGACAGGCGCTGGTCGTAAGGAATGATGGCGCGCGAGGCGTAGCCACAGACATTGCGGTGCCAGACGCCGATCAGGCCCATCAGCACGGGCAGGTTTTCGAGCACCGGTGCTGCGCGGAAATGTTCATCCATGGCGTGGCCGCCATCGAGGAAGCGCCCGAAATTCTCATGTCCAATGGCGATCATCAGCGGCAAGCCGATGGCCGACCAGATGGAATAGCGCCCGCCCACCCAGTCCCAGAAGCCGAAGATGCGGTCTTGCGAAATACCGAAGGCCTTCACCTTGTCGATGGCCGTGGAGACGGCCGCGAAATGCGCGCCCACCTGGTCTTCACCAAGCGCTCCCGCGATCCACTTCCGCGCCGTCCGCGCATTGGTCATGGTCTCGATGGTGGTGAAGGTCTTCGACGCGATCAAGAACAGCGTGGTGGCCGGATCGAGCGTCTTGAGCGTGTCGGCGATGTGGGCGCCATCGACATTGGAGACATAGTGAAGGCGCGGGCCATCGTGATAGGGCGCCAGCGCCAGCGTTGTCATGGCGGGGCCCAGGTCCGAGCCGCCGATGCCGATGTTGACGACATCGGCAATCGGGCTTGAGCGGATCTCAGTGGCGAAGACGGCCATGGCGGCGAGCACGGCGTTGACATCGGGCATGACATCCTCGCCCGCCACCAGCACCGGCCGGTTGGCACGGTTGCGGAGTGCCGTATGCAGCACCGCCCGGCCCTCGGATGAGTTGATGATGGCGCCCTCGAACATCGCGTCGCGCTTGGCTTCGACATCGGCCGCCTCGGCGAGACCGGCCAGCAGTTTCATGGTGTGCCCGCCGACGGCGCATTTCGAATAGTCGATGAGCAGGTCGTCAAGCTTAGCCGAGTAGCTAGCGAAGCGCTGGGGGTCGCGCTCGAAGGCCTTACGCATATCAGTGGGGGCACCCTTCTTACGATGCGCCTTGAGGTCAGCCAAAGCCTTGCGCGTGTCGATCCTGGCCATGTCCTGTTCCCCCTTTAGGCCGTCACCCCAGCGAAAGCTGGGGTCCCGCTTTCTTCCTCTTTACAACAAGACAGAAGCTGGATGCCAGCGTTCGCTGGCATGACGGAATGAAGAAAAAAGATCAGCCGCGCAACATCCCACCCGTCGCCTTGTTAACCGCCGCGATGATCTTGGCGGAAACCGCCTCGATCTCCGCTTCCGTCAGAGTCTTGTCGCGCGGTTGCAGCGTCACTTCAAGGGCCAGCGAGGTTTTGCCGCCATCGAGCTTGTAAAGATCGAAAACGCTGACATCGCTGATCAGCGTCCGGTCGGCCCCCTTCGCCGCCTTCACCAGTTTCTCGGCTGCGACATGGGCATCGACGACGAAGGCGAAGTCGCGCGACACCGGCAGGAGATCGGAGATGTTGAGCGCGGCCCGGGTCGCCGTCTTGGTCTTGGCGCCCGGCACGGCATTGAGGACCGCCTCGAAGGCAACGAGCGGCCCCTTCACATCCATGGCCGCCAGCACGCGCGGATGGATTTCACCAAAATGGGCAAGTTTGTTTTGCGGCCCCAACTGGATGGTACCGGAGCGGCCCGGGTGATACCAGGAGGGCGCGCCCGCCGCCACCTGCACGGTGGCGATGGGTGCTCCCGCCGCTTCGAGCACGGCGAGCGCATCGGCCTTGGCGTCGAAGATGTCGGCGGCCCGCGCGCCACCGTGCACGTTGCGGGCCACGGCGGCACCGCGGCGGATGCCGGCGGCGCGCAGGGTCTCGTCCTGCGGCCGGTCGCCAACATAGGCATGGCCCACTTCCGACAGCATGATATCGGCAAACCCACGATCAGTGTTGCGCCCTGCGGCAGCGATCAGGTTGGGCAGCAGCGAGGGCCGCATGTCGGAGAGTTCCGACGAGATCGGATTGGCCAGTTTCAATTCCGGCTGACCGCCGCCGAACAGCTTCGCATGATCCTCGGGGAGAAAGGCCCAGGTGATCGCCTCGTTGAAGCCACGCGCCGCGAGCAAGCGCCGGGTGGCCAACATGCGTTTCTGCAGCACGTTGAGGACGGGCCTGGCGATGGCGCTGGGACGGTCCATGGCCACGGGCGGAATCGTGTCAAGCCCGTGGATGCGGCAGACCTCTTCGACGAGATCGGCCTCGCCATGGACATCGGGGCGCCAGGAGGGAACGCTGCAATCGAGCGTCTCCGCCGTATCGGTAACGCCGAAGCCGAGATCGCCGAGGATGCGCCGCTGCCGGTCCACCGGCACATCGGCACCGCCCAGCGTCTTCACGCGCGTCTTGCGCAAGCTGTAGCTCCGCGCCGTATCGGGCACGGCACCGGCGGTCACCACATGCGAGGCCTCGCCGCCACACAGATCGAGAATCATGCGCGTGGCGAGTTCGGCGCCCACGGTTGTGAAGGCCGGATCGACACCGCGCTCGAAACGGTAGCGCGCATCGGAATGGATGCCAAGCTTGCGGCCCGTGGCGGCGGTGCGCAGGGGATCGAAATAGGCGGCTTCGAGGAAGACGTTCGTTGTCTCTTCCGTGCAGCTCGTTGGGATTCCGCCGATGATGCCGGCAACGCCTTCCGCGCCAGCATCGTCGGCGATCACCGTCATGGCGGATGTCAGCGTGTAGGTCTTGTTATCGAGGGCCTCGAGTTGCTCGCCATCCTTCGCCATGCGCGCATGAATGTTGCCATGCACCTTGCCGGCGTCGAACACATGCAAGGGGCGGCCATAGGAAAAAGTGATGTAGTTGGTGATGTCGACCAACGTGGAAATCGGGCGCAAGCCGATGGCCCGGAGGCGGCGCTGCAGCCACTGCGGTGAAGGGCCGTTCTTGACACCCTTGATGTAGCGCCCGGCGAACAGCGGGCAGGGCGCCGTATCGCCATCGTCGAAGTCGAGCGATACCTTGATGGGTGACTCGAAACTGCCGGCCACCGGCCTGGCATCGAACGGCTTCAATTGCCCAAGGCCCTTGGCGGCAAGATCGCGGGCAATACCGTGGATGCCCAGCGCGTCGGGCCGGTTGGCGGTGACCTTCACATAGATCATCGGATCGTCGAGGCCGAGGGCGGTCGCGGCCGGTGTCCCCACCGGCCATTTGTCATCCACTTCGATGATGCCGTTATGCTCGTCCGAGATCATGAGCTCGCGCTCGGAACACAGCATGCCTTGCGATTCCGACCCACGGATCACGCCTTTTTCCAGTGTGATCTTTGTTCCGGGGATGTAAGCGCCGGGCAGCGCGATGATGCCCTTGATCCCGGTCCGCGCATTGGGCGCGCCACAGACGGCCTGGATCAGGCCCGTATCGGTCTCGACCTTGCACAGCCTGAGCTTGTCGGCATTGGGATGCTTTTCGGCTTCGATGACATAACCGACTTTGAACGGCGCCAGCGCACGGGTTTGATCGGCGACCTCCTCGACTTCGAGACCGACGCCGATGAGACCCTCGCAGATGTCATCAAGGGTGGCCGTGGTGTCGAGGTGATCTTTCAGCCAGGAGAGTGTGAATTTCATGTTAAGTATCCTTCGCTGCCCCTCACCTGATCCGGCTGCGCCGGATCTTCCTCTCCCGCAAGCGGGAGAGGTTGCTTTTCGGCCTCTCCCGCTTGCGGGAGAGGAAGCCGCGAAGCGGCAGGTGAGGGGAAGTCTGCGAGTTCTAGGCGGATAACCTTCAATGCCAGATCCATGGACTCAAGGACTTCACTAATCGGTAGGCGGACGACTCGGTGACCACGCTTCTCAAGTTTCGCGGATCGCCTGCGGTCATCGGCAATCTCGTCATCTGAAGCGTGCGTGGCTCCATCCACCTCGACGATGAGCGGATGGTTGCGGCACAGGAAATCTACGATGAAAGGACCCACCGGCGCTTGCCGCACGAATTCGAAACCGTCCAGTTGGCGGTTGCGCAATTCTTTCCAGAGGAGCTTTTTGGCGGCCGCTAGGGTGCGGTGGAACTGCCGCGCTAAATCCAACTTAGCATCTTCACGCATTTATTGACTCCCCCTCACCTGCCGGTTCGCGGCTTCCTCTCCCGCAAGCGGGAGAGGTTGTCCTTACTTACCCTCTTCCGCTTGCGGGAGAGGACGCCTTGCGGAACGCAAGGCAGGTGAGGGGCTGTCACGACAATCCCCCCGCTAGCGTCGGCACCTGCAGTGCCCTGAATCCGTAATGCCTGAGCCAGCGCAAATCCGCCTCGAAAAACGCCCGCAAATCCGGGATGCCGTATTTCAGCATGGCGAGGCGGTCGAGGCCCATGCCGAAAGCGTAGCCTTGCACCTTGTCCGGATCGTGACCTCCCGCCCGAATAACATTGGGATGCACCATGCCGCTCCCTAAAATCTCCAGCCACTTGTCGCCGGTGCCGATCCTCAACTGGCCGCCCTCGCGGCTGTATTGAATATCGACCTCCATCGACGGCTCGGTGAAGGGGAAGTGCGAGGCGCGGAAACGCATCTTCACATCGTCCACCTCGAAGAAGGCCTTGCAGAACTCGCACAATATCCACTTGAGATTGCCCAGATGCGTGGTGGCGTCGAGCACCAGCCCCTCGACTTGGTTGAACATCGGCGTGTGTGTCATGTCGGAATCGCTGCGGAAGGTGCGCCCCGGCGCGATGATGCGGATCGGCGGCTTGGACGCCAGCATGGTTCTAATCTGTACCGGCGAAGTGTGCGTCCTGAGCACCATGCGCGAACCGTCCGGCTTCTCGTTGAAGTAGAAGGTATCGTGCTCCTGCCGGGCTGGATGCTCGGGCGGCATGTTGAGCGCGTCGAAATTGTGGAAATCGTCCTCGATGTGCGGGCCTTCGGCAACGCTGAAACCGAGGTCGCCGAAAATCTGCACGACCTCCTCCCAGACCTGGCTGACCGGATGCACGGTCCCTGAACCTTGCGGACGAACTGGCAGCGTCACGTCGATCCGCTCGGATGCGAGCCGGGCTTCCAGCGCCTGATCCTGCAATACGATTTTCCGTGTACTGATGGCTTCGGCGACCCTGTCCTTCAAGACATTGAGCGCCGCCCCCGCCTCGCGGCGTTCGTCGGGGTTCATGGAACCCAGACTCTTCATGCGCTCCGACACCGAGCCCTTCTTGCCGAGCGTGGCGACGCGCAAGGCTTCGAGTGCCGCCTCGTCGTCGGCGGCGCCGATCTGGGCCAAGATGTCGTGCTCGAGGTCTACGAGACTCATGATCATGTCCTCAAAAACGAAATGACCGGGCACGGGTGTTCCTGAAACACCAATGGCCCGGTCAAGGCATGCGGGAATTCGACGTGACGATCGGCGCCGTTTAAGCCTGCGCGGCCTTGGCCTTGTCGACCAGGGCGCCAAAAGCCGCCGGATCATTCACGGCGAGATCGGCGAGCACCTTGCGGTCCACCTCGATCCCGGCCTTGTCCAGGCCGTAGATAAATCGGCCATAGGTGAGGCCCAGATCGCGGCTGGCGGCGTTGATGCGCTGAATCCACAGCGAGCGGAAATTGCGCTTCTTGGTGCGGCGGTCGCGATAGGCGTATTGCGCGGCCTTCTCGACGGCCTGCACGGCGACGCGGAAGATGTTCTTGCGGCGGCTGAAATAGCCTTTCGCCTGCTTGATCACCTTCTTGTGGGACTTGCGGGCGACTGTACCGCCTTTTGAACGTGGCATGTGACTGTCTCCGGCTTACTTGGCAATATACGGCATGTGGATCTTGACCAGGCGCGTGTCGCCCGGTGCCAGAACCATGGTGCCGCGCTGATTGCGGATTTGCTTGTTGCTGCGCTTGATCATGCCGTGGCGCTTGCCGGCCTGACCCGCCTTGATCAATCCGGAAGCGGTAACCTTGAAGCGCTTCTTAGCCGAGGACTTGGTCTTCATCTTGGGCATTTTGGCTTATCCTTTCAAAGCATTACGAAGCCGCCATGGCATGCCCTTTACAGGCCAGGCGGCTTGATGCAGCAAGCTATAAGCAAAATCGGCGGCCAATTGCAAGTCTACACGCGGATTTCGACCCTTAAACCCCCCAGTTCCGAGCGGCCAAAGGTGACGGTCAGGCCATAGATATCGGCGATGTCCTCGACGATGGAGAGGCCGAGGCCGGAGCCCTGTTTCGATTCGTCAAGCCGGCGGCCGCGTTCGGAAATGTGTTTCAGCTCCTCCTCCGGAACCCCCGGCCCGTCGTCCTCGATGACCAGCAGCGGCGGCGCATAGCGCAGGCGCACCGTGGATTTGGCCCATTTCCGCCCGTTGTCGAGGAGATTGCCGAGAAGCTCGGTCAGGTCGCCCTGCTCCATGGGCACGGTCACGCCGGGAACCACATCGGTGTCGAAGGTCAGATCGTCGGCGCCGGGCAGCCTTGAGACGGCGGAAACGATGCGTTCCACCACGGCGCGCAGGTCGGTGGCGGCATGGCCGCGCCCGCTCGACAGGCGGGCCCTGGCCAGGGCCCGCTCGACATGGCGGACCATGGCATCGGCCTGGGCGTCGACATCGTCGGCCTGCTGCTCACGCTGGGATTTTCTGAGATCGCGGGCGATTGAAGACAGAACGGTGAGCGGCGTCTTGAGGCCATGGGCCAGATCCCCGGCCCGCCGCCTGGCACGTTCCAACGAAGTGTCGCGCAGATCGAGCACGTTATTCAGTTCGCTGACCAGCGGCTCGACCTCGTCGGGATAGCTTCCGGAGAGCCGCTTCTCCCGGCCGGTGCGGATGGCGGAAAGCTGTTCGCGCAATTGCTCAAGGGGCTTCAGGCCGACGGTCACCTGCACCCAGGCACCGAGCACCAGAACCGTACCGATGACACCGAGCGACAGGATCAGCTGGTCGCGGAGTTCGGTCAGCGGCCGCTGGATTTCGTCTTCATGGGCGGCGGCCAGCATGGAAAGCTGTTGCACCTTGCCGCCGCGCTCGATCGACAGGTCGCGCCGGGCGACGACCAGGGCCTCGCCCTCCGGTCCTGAGGGGTTCGAGGGGTCGATATCCACGTCCCATAGGGAGCGCGAGCGCAGCGGCTCCAGCCCCGTCTGGCCATCGGCGGCGCGGAATTCGATGCGCCAATAGCGCCCGCCATAGGGTTCCTCGTAGCGCGGATCGGCCAGCGCCTTGGCGGCGGTCAATGTACCGTCCGGGGCGACCTGTATGGAACCCGCCAGCTGCAGCAAATCATTCTCGAGGCCGGTCATCACCCGTTCGCGCACCTGGGATTCGAACAGCCGGATCAATGCCAGGCCAGTGAGCGACAGGGCAAGGGCAATGGAAATTGCCGCCGCGGTGAACAGCCGGAGCCGCAGCGAGCCTTTTTTCATGGAGCTGGGCTGAGGACGATGTAACCAAAGCCGCGGCGGGTTTCGATGACGTCCGCCTTCAACTTCTTGCGCAGGCGGCCGACCAGCGCCTCGATGGCATTGGAATCGCGCTCGCTGTCATGGGAATAGAGGTTCTCGCTGAGCTCGGTCTGCGACACCACCCGGCCACGATGGTGCAACAGATAGTTGAGCAGCCGGAACTCCAGCGGCGTCAGGGTCACCGGGATGCCCCCGACACTCACCTGCCGGTTACGCGGATCGAGGATGACGGCGCCCACCGTGATCGAGGGTTCGGCGCGCCCGGCCGAGCGCCTGAGGAGGGCGCGGACCCGGGCCATCAGTTCTTCCATGCGGAAGGGCTTGGGCAGATAGTCGTCGGCGCCCGCATCGATGCCGTCCACCCGGTCGGTCCAGGTGCCGCGCGCGGTGAGCACCAGCACCGGCGTCGTGACCCCCTCCTGGCGCCAGCGCTTCAGGATGGTCAGCCCGTCGATTTTCGGCAAGCCGAGATCGAGGACGATGGCGCCATAATTTTCGGTTCCGCCGCGGAACCAGGCTTCCTCGCCGTCCACCACCACTTCGGCGACATAGCCGCCGCTGTTGACGGCATCGGCCAGGTCGGCGGCGATCCGGGCCTCGTCCTCGACGATCAGGATGCGCATCAGTTCACTCCGGAGGTCTCGAGAATGCGGCCGGTGCCGGCATTGACGCGGACTTCGATCAGTTTGTTCTCTGTGTTGATGATGCGGATGCGGTACACCATTTTACGGCCGGTGCCGGACAGTCGGATGCGGACCACCTCGCCCTGGAAGCGGCTGCGGATTCTGGACAGGATAGCGCGCAGGGGCTGGGCCATGCCATCGCGCACGGCCTGGCGGATTTTGCGGTCGTCACCGTTCTTCCGGGAATTGCCGCTGCCACTGCCACTGCCGCTGTTGTCATCATCGTCATCATCGCTGCCGCTGCCGCCGTCGTCTCCCCCGCCATCATCTCCGCCACCGCCATCATCTCCGCCACCGCCATCGTCTCCGCCGCCATCGCCGTCTTTGGCAGAGGCCGCGGCTACACCCTGGCCTGCGAGGCCAAGAAGCAGGAACATCAATACCAGGCGGCGGGTGGCCATTGTCTCGATCCGGGAAAGCTACTCAATACATGCCGGCCCTACGCAAGGGCTCACGTGGGGACATCCGGACAGCTTTAGTCGAATGCGACTGACAGGCCCGTGAACGGGCCTGTCAGCGATTTGTCAGCGGGGTGCCAGAACCATGACAATTTGGCGGCCTTCGAAACGCGGCTCCGATTCGACCTTGGCGGTCTCGGCGGTGTCTTTCTTCACCCGGTCGAGCAATTGCTGGCCCAGTTCCTGGTGGGCCATCTCGCGGCCCCTGAATCTGAGGGTGATCTTGACCTTGTCGCCTTCCTCGAAGAAGCGCCGGATGGCCCGCATCTTCACGTCATAGTCATGGTCGTCGATCATCGGGCGCATCTTGATCTCCTTGATCTCGATGACCTTCTGCTTCTTGCGGGCTTCGGCGGCCTTCTTCTGTTCCTGGAATTTGAATTTGCCGTAATCGAGGATCTTGCACACCGGCGGCTTGGCGTCGGGTGAGATTTCCACCAGATCGAGATTGACCTCCTCGGCCATCATGATCGCCTGGCGGATCGGCACGACACCGACATTGGCGCCATCGGCGCCGATCAGGCGCACCTCGCGGGCATCGATGCGGTGGTTGATCCTGTGTCCTTCTTCCTTTTGCGGGGGGGCGGCTCCGCGGTTCGTCGATGGCCTCCTGGGGGGTATGCTCAAGTGGGCGTCAGCTCCTGTGCCGGGGCGCCTCGAATGCGGGGCCGCCCCTGTTGGGTTGAAAGCGCTATAGACATTGAATGGGGCACCGCCGTCAAGCGCCGATCAGATCGCGGTAGCACGGCACGGTGCCCAGTGCTGATGCATGCCATATGGCCCTTCCAACCGCCCGTGCCAAGGTGGTGGCCGCAACGGCCCCCAATCCGGCCAGAGCCAGGGGCCGGTTCGCCGGCAAATCCACCAGCCCCGTTGCCGCCGCGAACACCGTGTCGCCGTCGAAGGGCGTATGCAAGGGCCGGATGGCGATGGCCAGCCCGTCACCCGCCATGATGGCCAGCCGCTTGGCCTCGGCCTTGCCGAGCTTGGCATCGGTGGCGACAATGGCAATGGTGGTGTTGGTCCCAGGCCGGGCGGCTTGGGGATTGAGATCGAACTTGAGGCGGCCGAGTTCCGGGCACGGATTGCGTGGCGCCGGCCCCATTTCATCGCCGATGGCGTGGTCATAGGCCCACAGCCTGCCGGTGCGGGCGTCACCACAAGCCCCGGCACTGTTGACAGCGACCAGCGCCCCGACAGTGAACCCGTTCCACAATCCGGACGCGCTGCCAAGCCCACCCTTCAGTCCGCCCGCCACAGCACCCGTTCCCGCCCCGGCGTTGCCCAGCGCGAAGTCCGGCCCGGCGGTTGCGAGAGCGGCAAGACCGAGACCGTGGTAGGGAGGGCCATTGGGCCAGGTCTTGATGCCGCCATTCATCAAGTCGAACAGGATGGCGGCGGGCACCACGGGACAGGCCCAGGCTTGCGCGCCGAACCGGTAGCCGATGCCATGCTGCGCCAGCCGCCAGGCAACGGCGGAGGCGGCGTCGAGTCCGAAGACCGAGCCGCCCGAGAGCACGATAGCATGAATGTCCTCGACGAGATTCTCAGGATCAAGTGCTGTGGTTTCGCGTGTGCCCGGAGCACCACCCCGGATATCGGCGGCCACCACCATGGGCCGGTCCGGTACGACGACGGTCACGCCGGTCCGCCCGCCCAAGTCCTGGGCATTTCCGGCCCGCAGTCCGGCCACATCGGTGATCAGGTTGCGTGGACCGGAACCGGGTGCCTCGCTCATCGGCCAATCTGATGCTGGCGTTCGCCGCGCCGCCCGGCCTTGAGTTCGGCCACGCTGTCGGGCACCACGATCCTGAAAATGGTTCCCTCCGGCCCCGTCGACGACAGCCTGATTTCACCGCCATGGGCGCGGATCAGTTCGGCGGCGATGGCAAGCCCCAGTCCCACACCGCCGGCCTTGGCGGCACTCTGGAAGGCTTCGAACAGCCTGGGCCGCACTTGCTCGGGGATTCCCGGGCCATTGTCCTTGACCTCGATGATCGCCACCGAACCCTCGCGCCAGGACTTGAGGGTGACATGGCCTTCAGGGGCCTCGTCCATCTCGTTCTGCAGCGATTCGATGGCTTGGATGGCATTGCGCAGCAGATTGGTCAAAACCCGGTTCAACTGCTCGCGGTCGGCATCGACCAGGGTGCCGGCCGGCACCTGGTTGAAAAGTACCACGCGGCTCGAGGTTTGCACCACCGCCCCCTCGATCACTTCGTCGCAAAGTTCGCGCAGGTGCATCCTGGCGCGCATCGGCGGCGGCTCATGGGCGCGCCCGAATTTGAGCGTCTGGGTCAGGAAGTCGATGGCCCGGTCGAGGCTGACCATCAATTTGGGCACGAAGCGCTGCACGGTGGCATCCTGCACCAGCGACAGGCGGTCGGAGATGAGCTGAGTCGAGGACAGCATGTTGCGCAGGTCGTGGCTCACTTTCGAGACGGCAAGCCCAAGTGCCGCCAGCCGGTTCTTCTGCTGCAGCATCGAAGCCAGTTCCGATTGCATGTCGTGCAATTCGCGCTCGGCCAAGCCGATTTCGTCGCGCCGTTTGGACGGCACGATCACCCGCGTCAGATCCTCCGGGTTGTGCCGGAACAGCACCATGTTGCGGGTCAGGCGCTGCATCGGACGCACCAGCACGATGTTGAGCGCCGCGAACACCAGGCCGGCGACGATCAACGACAAGATTATTGACAAGATCAGGATATTGATGCCGTACTGGAACATGGCCTGGCGCAGCGGCTCCTCGAGGAGCGCGATCTCGATCAGGTCGCCCGACATGTTGGGCGGCTTGTCGATCACCCCGATCACCCGCGGCTCAGTGGCCAGAATCGTGCCGAAGGCATCGGCAATGGCCCCGATCCACATGGTGCCGCGCAAGTCGAAGGACACGTCGATCATGTGATCGCCCTCGCTGCGCAGGATGAGCTGCCGCCGCTCGGCCCGCGTCAGGGACACCACCAGCACGCCGGCCCCGTTGAGGATTTCCGAGCGCAGGTCGGTGGAGAGGATTTGGTCGGGCGCGGCCTCGGCGGCAAGTGCCGCGATTTCCGCTTGCGCCACGCGGCCCTTCAGCCATTGGATGCGGAAATTGGCGATCGACGGCAGGAAGATCAGCACTTCGCCCAGCATCACGAAGATGATGGTCAACGCCAGCACCTTGCCGGAAAGACCTGTGAGCAGGCCCGGCCTCGGCATAGGGTCGTTCTTGTCCGCTTCACTCATGGGCGCAATGTGTTGACTACCGATATTACGCGCCTGACCCAGGGATTGGTTGCAAAATCTGAAAAATAAGTGATCGCCGCCCGGCGGCTGGCCTCGCCCCTGGTGGGATATGGGGCAACGGCGTTGACCATGGCGCTGATCTTGAGGCCTTTGCTCAGCGCCAGAACCCAGGGCTGGATCAACTCGCCCGCCTGCGGCCCAACGATGCCGGCACCCAGAATGCGCCCGCCAGGCCCCGTGACGGCCTTGACCAGGCCTTCGCTGCGGCCCTCGGCCCGGGCCCGGTCATTGTCGTGAAAGGGCCAGCGCAGAACCTTGATCCTGGCGCCGTGCACTTCGCGTGCCTGGGCCTCGGTCAGGCCCACATTGGCCAGTTCCGGGTCCGTATAGGTCACCCAGGGAATGGCCGCATTGGCCTTGACCGGCAGGCCGAAGAGGGCGTTGCGGACCACGAGGCCCGCATGATATCCCGCCACATGGGTGAATTGCAGGCCTCCCGCCACATCGCCCACCGCATAGACTTTCGGGTTGCTGGATTTCAGGTCTTGGCCGACGGTGATGCCCTTTGGGCTGGAGGCGATGCCCGCCGCCTCGAGATTGAGGCCTTCGATATTAGGCTTGCGCCCGGCGGCCACCAGAAGATGCGAGCCGCTGATCACGCCCTTGTCCTTTGTTCCGACGCTGATGGCTCCCGCGGTGCCGGAAACGGCGGCAATCGCCGTGCGCGCCAGAATGGCGATGCCTTCGGCTTTCAGTTTCTCCAGCACGATGGCCGTCAGGTCCGGATCGTCCTTGGCGAGGGGGTCGAAGGCCTCGATCACCGTCACTGCTGAGCCGAGCCGCCGGTGGGCCTGGGCCATTTCCATGCCGATGGGACCGCCGCCGATGATGATCAGATGCCGTGGCAGGACGGTGTTCTCGAAGATCGTCTCGTTGGTGAGATAGGGCACGTCCGCCAGTCCCGGGATCGGCGGAACGGCGGCCCGCGACCCCGTGGCGATAACTATACGCCGGGCCGTGTAAACCTGACCTCCGGCTTGCACGGATAGCGGACCATAGAAGGTGGCGGCGGCCCGCACCACCTTGACGCCGAGACCCTCGAAGCGCGCCTGGCTGTCGATTGGGGCAATCGCCGCGATGACACCGTGGACATGGGCCATGACCCTGGCGAAATCGACCGATGGCTCCTGCGCCGCGATGCCGTATTTTTCGCCCGAGCGCAGGGCATGGGCCTGCCTGGCCGCCGCCAGCAGGGCCTTGGAGGGAACGCAGCCGGTGTTGAGGCAATCACCACCCATGTCGCCCTTTTCGAACAGCACGACGCGCTGCCCGAACTGGGCGGCCGCCGCCGCCACCGTGAGGCCGCCGGAACCGGCGCCGATCACGGCTAAGTCAAAATTGCCCCCGCTCATGATTTTTGCTTCTTGAAATATTTAAAGGCGATGGGCAGCAGGGCGACGAGGCCCAAGCCCCCGAAGGCCAGCAGCAGTTGCGGCGAAACGAGAGCGCCGATGTCAAGCGAGTAGGTGCAAGCGGCGGGATCGGGTCCGGCCATGCAGGCCTCGTTGACCTTTTTCTGCGCATCGATGATGCCGTCAAGCCCTGAGCCCAGCAGGGCGAAGGCGAACCCCGCCGGAATGATGCCGACGACCGTCGCCACGACGAAAGTGCGCAGCGGCACCCGGCACAGGCCCGCCACGGCATTGACCGCGAAGAACGGAAACACCGGCGCCAGGCGCAAGAACAGCAGATAGCTGAAGGCGTTTTCCGCGAAGCCCTTGGAGAGCCTGGTCACCATGGGCCCGGCGCGGCTGGCCAGGGCCGCTCCGAGCGAGGTCTTGACCACTTGGAAAACGATCACCGAGCCGATGGTGGCGGCGGTGACGGTGGCCGGCAGGCTGATGGCCCAGCCGAACAGGAAGCCCCCGGCGATGCTCATGACGGCGGCCCCCGGAATCGACAGCGCCACCAGCGCCACATAGACGCCCATATAGGCAAGCACGGCCAGCCCCAGATTGCCGCCGACGAAGGAGCGTAACGCATCGCGGTTCTCGGCCAGGGCGGCGAGCGTGAGATGGTGGTGGAGACCGAACGCATAGGCGGTGGCGATCAGCGCGGCCAAGGCGCCGGCGGGCAGCCATTGCCGGAGTTTTGCCGTCGCATGGAGCTTGGCACCGTTCATGGCGTGGGGGTGATCCGTCATGGTGTTGAACTTTCAAGCGGTGAACTTGGCATTACACATGAAGCATTGCGCCCTGCGCGCCTAGGGGGTGTCACCGCCTCGTGAAAACAGTTCAGGCTGCGTGCATGGCCTATGAGTTCCCCGTGAACCCGGCGGTGCGTCAGTTTTAAGGCAAATAGCCTCGAGGCAATGTTTGCAGGACAATTGTTCTGGTGCAATGAATAGTCATATCTAGCCGTTCAAGAAAGCGCCCTCATGACGTTAACCAGGGCCCAGTTGCTGTTATCACAACCGCTGCCGGGAAATGGGATACGGCTGGGAAAAAACCCGGCAGCCGATGAGTTTGGCAGCTTGAGAGGGCTTCGAGTAGGAGAGGAGAGCAGACAGATTGCCGCCGGATCGTCGACAAAGAGATCGCCCGCGAAGTTGCTCAGACGAGGCATAATACGAAACCATCGCTAGGCTTGGGAGTCGAAAATCGGACAAAAAGACGAACTCCCGCCACTTTTGGATGCTGGGCTTCACAAGACGACTGAAGGCGAGCTTAAGGCCCTTGCGGTTGATGGCTTTCCCCTATCAACAAAGCGCTCAGACCTCTGCGGCCGCTTTACACAGAGCGGGCACCACGAATCTGCACAGTGGCTTGGGTGAAGTTTCTGCCTGATATTGGCCCTGGGAATCCCGGGCCTGACAGGAGAAACGATGACAAGACGAGCGAGACGGAACCACTCAGCGGGGTTCAAGGCCAAGGTGGCGATGGCGGCGGTCAAGGGCGATAAGACGCTCAGCGAGATCGCCCAGGCCTTTGATGCGCACGCCAATCAAATCGTGCGGTGGAAGACACAATTGCAGGACGGTGCCGCCGGGGTGTTCGGCTCCGGTTCGCGCTCACCGGACCCAAACACCCCGGCGGTGGACATCAAAGCCCTGCAAGCCAAGATCTGCGAGCTGACACTGGAGAATGATTTTTTAGAAGGGGCGCTCACCAAGGCCGGCATGCTTACGCGCAAGGCGATGATTGACCGCGATCACCAACTGCCTGTCAGCAAGCAGGCGGAGGCCCTGAACATCAGCCGGGGCAGCATCTATTACCTGCCCCGCCCGGTGCCTGACCGCGGCCTGGCGCTGATGCGGCGGATGGATGAGTTGCACATGGACTTCCCCTTCGCGGGGGGAGGGGCCCGCATGCTGGGCGGGCTGCTGAACGGGGAAGGCCTGACGGTAGGCCGCAAGCACACCGCCAGCCTGATGAAGAAGATGGGTGTATCGGCGCTTTACCGCAAGCCCAACACCTCGAAGCCCGAGCCAGGCCACAAGTCACGCGTCCCAACCAGGTCTGGGCCACGGACATCACATATATCCCCATGGCGAAGGGCTTCGTCTCCCTCGCGGCGGTGCTGGACTGGCACACCCGGCGGGTGCTTTCCTGGCGCGTCCCGGTCACCATGGAAGCGGCGTTCTGCATCGAAGCCATCGAAGAGGCTCTGGAAAAATATCCAAAGCCCGATATCTTCAACAGCCCCGGCGAAGGCCGGGGTCAAGGCAGTCAGTTCACCTCGGAAGCCTTCACCAAAATCCTGCTCGGCCACAAGATCGCCATCGCAATGGATGGCAAGGGCGCTCAGGCAGCGGCAATGTCTTTGCCGAACGGCTGTGGCGATCCGTCAAATACCAGGAGGCCCATCTCAAGGCCTACACCTCAGTGGCCGAAGCCCGTGACTGGCCTGCTGCCGGTTCCAGACCTGGCGAGTTGATCGAGAGTGGAACTACCAAGTTTGGCGCTGTAAATTTGTCTCTTTCGCCGCCACTTTTGTCCCCGGCACCTGCATCGTTCCTCCTGGGTGTCACGTTGGTGTCTTTCTCCCGCGATGCCGGATTGCTACCGCAAAGGCGCGGCCCGACCCCTTCAAGTCGTTCAACATAGAAATCGTGGTAACCTATTGCGATGAGGCAAGGTTTGATAAATTGGACGGGCTTCAGACGGGGTTCACCCCCCGTTCTGGCAATTTCTCTAGATGAGTCGCTCGGGAAACAGTTCTCCCCTAGAATGATGGCTATCGCCCACCCGGTCTCTCGCTGCCACCCAGCTTAACGGGAGACATCTTGGGGCTCTGAACCGTCTATGTGTTTGTGCCAATGCAGTTAGCAACAACAGCTTTTGGTAGTCTTGGCATGGGGCCTTTGTCTTCCTATTTGCCGTACGTAGGGACGTGCTTGTGCAGTCAGCTCAAATACACTGGCCATTTCTCCCAGATCGTATCGGGACGCCACCATTCCTGTTGGTTGGCCTTCAGATGCTTTCGATACACCTTCTGCCGATCCTCGGGCAGCAGGGAAAGAGCGTTCTTAATCCCCCTGACTTTTACGCTATCTTCGAAGATAGTCCATTCCCATGTCTTGTTGGGATTTGGCGCTGGTGGCAAGCAGGGGGAGATATGCATCGCTGAAAACGGATTCTTCAGCTGTGTAATCGCTTTGAGCATCAACTGCTGCCCTATGAGGCATCTTTCTACCCGAACGACAGGAGTGTTTATGGAAATGCTTTTAACGTCTTTCAGCTGCTTTGATTTATTATAGATGGTCGTGTGGTTTGTATTCTTCTTGCCCAGATATATTGTTTCGATGGTGCTATGCGTTGAATAATCTCTCACTGTCGTGCCATGACTCTGCGGGAGAGCGAATTCTTCCATTGTAATGTTGTGCACGTCCACTGCCACATCAATGCGTCTGAGATCGTCCCGGAAATTGTGCCGGAAGCTGTAGAACGACTGGCGGGGTTCCACATTGACCATTTTCGGTAGGAAGTTCTCCCGGAAACGCTTGAGAGCGTATGACGCCCGGTCGCCGAACTGGTCAGGCTTGAGGGCAGGAAAGAGCAGCGAATTTGCGCTTTCGCTACCCATGGTTTCGACGAATTCCAGAAGCCCCATCTTGACCAGTTGTGGGTGGATTGGAATCCGACGTCGGCTAGTTGCGGTTTTCAGAGTCTTTGAGGGACCAGGAGCGTCATCTTCGTCAGCGGATGCGACTATGTCGAAGTACCATGTTTCTTGATCTGTTCGCTTCACATCGCCCGCGCTCAACTGACAGGCTTCGTTGGGCCGCATACCGGTGAACAAACACATGAGCGGTAGCCAAAATCGCCATCCTGTCGTGTCGTGTTTGTACGGTGGAGTGTGCTTGCCACATTCTTGGTAGAAATCGCTTCCAAAGATTTCTTGCAGCTGGGCGGGTGTAAACGGACGTCGTTTGGCAGAGGCGATGACCGTGTCCCGTTTGAGCGGTTTCAGACCCTGCGCTGGATTTGCACTCATTATTCTCTTTTTGACAGCAAGGTCGAGAATTCCCGCCAGGGTTCCCAGGTAGACTTGCTGCGTCACGGGCGACAGGAGCGGCTTTCCTACTTTCTCTGCACGGGCGATGGCCTCGTCGATAGTCAGCCCGCCATAGAGTTTGTTCCTATTGCCGGGCAAATGGGCCAGAACAGTCCTGACGCGCATGCACTCGTCGTAGTCAACGGATCGCAGCGGCTTTCCCTCGACAATGATTTCGCGAAGAAGTTGAACGCTGGCCTCTTGCTTGTTCACCCATTTTTGGCTGGTCTGATTCGCGGTGGCATCTTCCTTTGTCAGCTGCAAGTATTGATCTGCGATCTCTCCGAATGTTCTGTCAGGTGCACGGACCGGGTTGAATTGCTGGTCAAAGAACGGCTCGCTATGGTCGTCGTTGAGGCGGGCAAGGTTGCGCCTATCAAGCTCCAATAAACCACGGCGAACGAATTCAGCAAATGCGGAATATGGCACTTGACTATCGGCAACCGACAATCCGGCCTTGCCAAGAATTTCCTGTCCAACATCATAAATGAATTCGTCGGCTCGGGGGTCATCCCGGTTTTGCAGGATTTGCTGGTGCATCCCGATGTCAGTGATGATCTCGGTCTTCTGGTCTTCACTGTCGGGAAGATCGCTTGCCAGACGCTCTTTGGCGCGCTTGTCAGCCTGCTCAACATATTCTTGCACTAACAGGCTATTGAAAAACTCTCAAATCTATCGGTTACGGCTGGAATTTTGATTTATTGAACAAGCGGGCTGATCTGTGGTGTCCGCTGTTGCGGCGTTTGGACCGGTTTGGCGTGGTGAACATGCTCTATCATGCTGCT
>JANPCA010000012.1:0-1828 GCA_031430715.1 Hyphomicrobiales bacterium
TCGCCGGCGCCGCCGCGGCCTTCATCGGTTCGGGTGCTGCCCATCTCTTCGCCGAAAGCCGGAAATTATCCGGTCTGACCTCCGTGCTGATCGCTCTTTCCGCCGCCGCCGCGGCGGGCGTCATGGGCTACTTCCCCCGTGTTTTCGACACCAATCTCCTGTTCCTTTTCGCCGGGCTGATCCCGCTGCTGATGATCGCGCCCTATCTGCGGCATGGTGTTCATCAGGGCGCCATCTGGCTGTTCAACCTGCGCTTCGGGCTGGCGCTGCTGCTCGCGGCGGTGGTGGCGCTGCTCTTTGGCCTTGGACTTTCGGCCATCGTCGAGGCACTCAAAATTCTCTTTGGCGCGGGCCTGGGCGATCTTCATGAGCATATCTGGTACACCGCCATGGCCCTGGTGGCGCCGCTCTATGGCCTCTCCCTCATGCCGCGCCAGTTCGACGAAGAGGTTGACATCGGCCGGCAGAAGGGCAGCCTGCTCGACCGCGGCGTGTCGGTGCTGGTGAATTATGTGGCCGTGCCGGTCATCGCCGTCTACGCCGTGATCCTCCATGCCTATGCCATCAAGATCGTCATCGACGGCGCCTTGCCCAAGGGCCAGATCGCCATCATGGTGTCGGTCTTCGCCATCGGCGGCACCGCGGCCTGGCTGGTCGCCTGGCCGTGGCGCGATGCCGGAACCAGGCTGCTGCGGCTGTTCATGCGCCACTGGTTTTTCCTGCTGATCGTGCCCGCCGTTCTGCTGAGCCTCGCCATCTGGCGCAGGCTCTCGGACTATGGCGTGACGCCCGACCGCTTTGGCATCGTGCTGGTGGCCGTCTGGGTCGCGGCGCTCGTTGCCTATCTTGGCCTCAGGCAGAACCGCGCCGACATGCGGGCCATCCTCGGCGCCATGGCCGTGCTGCTGTTGGTGGGGTCGGTTGGACCGATGGGCGCCAACGGGCTTACGATAAGCAGTCAGTTTTCGCGCCTCATGGCGCTGCTCGAAAAACAGGGCGTGCTGAAGGATGGCAGGATCGTGGGGCAGGGGCTGTTGACCAGCGAAGTGGCTGGCGCTGGCTATTCGATCATCCACGCGCTGCAGGGTGCCGGTGGCCTGCACCGTTTGGCGCCATGGTTCAGGGACGACCCGAAGGATCCATTTGCAAAGCAGGACGGTGAGTGGGCCCTGGTCCAGGCGCTGAACGAGCGGCTGGGCTTCGCTCAGTCCTATGTCTCCGAGGATCATCTCAACTTCTATACCAACCAGCCGGCACGCATAGCACTTGCCGACGGCGCCGAATTGCTGGGCCCCTTCCAGGACATACGCATTCATGATGCCTCCCAGGTGCAGCAGCCGATGACCTCGGCCACCGACAAGGAAGACGTCATCATCAAGCTCGAAGACAGGACCTACCGCGTAGCCCAGAAACGCCTGTTCGAAGAAGCGAAGTCGCGCCCCGCCATCAAGCCGGGCTTCCAGCAGGTTCTCTCCGTTGAGATCGCGCCCGGTGTGACCATGCTGATCGATCAGCTTTCCGGCAATCTCAACGCCAAACCGTCCGTCAACAATCTGCGCTTCTGGCTTATTCGGCGGCGGCAACCATAGGTCTGCCGAGCCAGGCTTCGAAATCAGCCATCGCCCGCAGCGTGTAGGCGCGCTTCCTCGCCACCGCCTGCTCGGTGTGTTTGAGGCGCTTGCCGTCCACCATTTTCATTTTCGCGATGGGCGGGAAGAGGCCGAAATTGACATTCATCGGCTGGAAGGATTGCCCACGTGCATCCACCGTTTCGATATGCCCGCCGGTGATGTGATTGAGCAGCGCCCCATGGGCCGTGGTCGGCGGC
>JANPCA010000013.1:0-2234 GCA_031430715.1 Hyphomicrobiales bacterium
TGGTTCAATTGCGCAGTAAAGCCGTATAGCACCGGGATGGTCACTGGCTCGTGCAACGGCCGATAGTTGCCGTCCGTGAAGAGATAGCAGCTAAAACGATCCATCGTGTTGGCAAGGCGAAGCGCCACCCCGACTCGAACGCCGTACTCTTCAAGGCGCGCCTGTCGAAACTGGACTTCAATGCAGAACACCCCCCCGCGCTCCATGCTCAGCACCTCGTAGCCACCCTTGTTGGCGAAGGAGCGATTCACGCGGTCGGCGTTCCATCCGTTCTTTGAAAATACATCCTCAAGGGCTCTCTTGTATTCAGGTGTCAATGCCATACGAAGAGTCTACCGACAGCAGGACCCAAGCGATCCCTGCCGACCGCCGTTTAGGCGTCAGAGAGCACCTGTAAACTTCAACATCGAAAATTTTTTCTTCGAGGATTCATGCAGGAAGACGAGCGCCAAGCATTCATCACTAAGCTTGCACTGAACATGGAAGCGTTGACGCCGTCGCAGCTAGACCTTGTCGGCAACCTCATCGCAAAGCTGTCTACCAGGACAACCGGGTACCGCAACCCCGAAAGCGATTTCATCTCGGCAGCGGGGCTAAACCACATCGGTGACGCCCTGCTTGCCCACCACTCAATGAGCCAAGCGCCGCTGTCGAAAGACCGGTTTGAGCATGCACTCGAAGCCGCCCTACGCAAGGCCGGGCATGAGGTGTTTCTGGCCAAGCGGGGCAATCCTGGGCATGACATCACAGTAGACGGCGTGCCGGTCAGCCTAAAGACACAAGCGGACGCGAACATAAAGGCCGACTTTCTGCACATCTCCAAGTTCATGGAACTCGGCTCTGGTGCATGGCAGTTGCCTTTGCTGCGTGACCAGTTCTTGCACCACATGCGCAACTACGAGCGCATCTTCCAGTTCAGGTGCTTCCGGCATGGTGCTACAGGCTACCTGTACGAATTTGTGGAGATTCCCAAGTCGCTCCTTCAGGAAGGTGCGAACGCTCGACTGGAAATGCGTGACAACAGCAAGCAGACCCCAAAGCCAGGTTATGGGTACGTTCACGACCTCGGCGGGAGGCTGAAGTTCGCCCTCTACTTTGACGGCGGCACGGAACGTAAGCTGCAAATCAAGGATCTGCGCAAGGACCTCTGCACACTCCACGCAACGTGGTCCTTCGACTCAACGAGGTTGACCTAACCGCCGTCTAGCCAATTCGGCGTACTCCTCGTTCAGTTCGACTCCGGTGCAACGGCGCCCGAGTTCGTTGCAAACAACGCCTGTTGTCCCGCTACCAAAGAATGGGTCTAGCACTTGGTCGCCAAGCCGCGAGCCAGCTTGAACGCAGAGACGGGCCAGCTGCCGCGGGAAGACAGCGAAGTGCGCCCCACTGTATGGCTCGGTGTTGATGTTCCAAACTGTCCGACGGTTCTTGGCCTTCTGCTTCTGGTCAAGCGCCGGCTCTAACACTGACTGCCAGTCGTAGTAGTACTTCTCGTTTTTGGACAACAAGAACACGAACTCGTGGGAGCGCGTCGGGCGGTCTTTCACGCTTTCTGGTTGGCAGTTCGGCTTGTTCCAAACGATGTCAGTGCGCAGGTACCAGCCGTCCTCCTGGAGCGCGAACGCGAGGCGCCAAGGGACACCGATTAGGTCCTTGGGCTTCAATCCATGCGGCGTCGGTGCGCGATAGGACATTCCTCTCCCCGCATTCTTCTTGTCTCCATCACGCCATGTCCGGCCGCCGCTAGTGAAGCTATCGCCGATGTTGAGCCACAACGTCCCATCGTCAGTGAGCACGCGCCTCACCTCACGGAACACACCTACAAGGTCTTGGATGTAATGCCGGACGTCAGTTTCTGCACCGATCTGCCCCTGCACGCCGTAGTCGCGGAGGCCCCAGTACGGCGGCGAGGTTACGCAGGTCTGAAATGTCTGGTCAGGGAAGTCTCGCAAGGCTCCTCGAACGTCTCCGATGATGATGTCGGCACGGTTGTGGATGAGCGCGGCTACCGCACCCGTCGAGGCCGCGTCATCGTCGAACAACTGGCGCGTCTGAAGTAGTGGATCCATACTCAAATTATCTGTGGATTTATACAGTATGCAAGGGCCTTTTTCACTCAGCTTTTGCGAGCCGGGCTCCATGCAAGCCGCCCCGCCCCACTGTGCAGCGAGCGGGTGGTGGGACTGCGCGCCACTTCCGGATTGTTCCCTATGCGGCGCTTCCGGTTGCTTGAC
>JANPCA010000014.1:0-1815 GCA_031430715.1 Hyphomicrobiales bacterium
GGGGCGTGCGCTACTCCCGCTCGGGCCTGACGCACCTGCTGCACCGGCTGGGCTTTAGCTACAAGCTCACCACGCCCGTGCCCTGTGAGGCCGACCCGGTGCGGCAGGCCGCCTTCCTGACCGAGCAGTTGCGCCCGCTGCTGGCCCAGGCCGCCGCCGGGCAGGCCGTGGTCTACTTCGCCGATGCCGCCCACCCGGCCCACATCCGGCTGCGCCACCTGCACTTTGCCGATGTCCATCAGTTCCTCGAACTCGAAGCGCGTCGCCAGCCACTCGCCGTAGGCAATGGGCATGGGGGCTTGTTCCACCAGCTTGGCGATTTCATGAACATTGTCGGACCACAGCGGCGTCTCAAGGAAATATGGCTTGAACTCGCCCCAGTCCTTGATCACTGAAAGACAGGTCGCGGCATCTTCCCAAAGATACTGTACGTCGACCATCAGGGTGACGTCGTAACCCACCGTCTTGCGCACCGCGGCAAGTACCTCGGTGTGCCGGTCGTAGCTTTCGTGCATGCCGCCGTGGGCGTAGGGGCCGTTCATGGTGATCTCGGTTTTCATCGCCTTGAAGCCGAGGTTCTTTGCCTTCTCCGCCGACTGGCACAGCGCGTCGCGATAGGCCTCGAAGCGCCCGCCCGCCGGCTGCAGCGAGGCATAGGGCGTGATCCGCTGGCGGGTTGCGCCGCCAAGCAGCACATGCACCGGCTGGCCCACGGCCTTGCCGCACAAATCCCACAGCGCCAATTCGACAGCGCTCAACGCATGGACGACCATGCCGCGCCGTCCGTTCATGGCGGTGCCGAGATAGATCTTGCGCCACAGTTCGCCGATCTCGAAGGGATTGGCGCCGATCAGCATATCCTTGATCGACTGGCCCATCGTGTGGGTACCAGGAGCCTCGATGCAGGCCTTCGCCATCCAGGGATTGGCATCGCATTCGCCGATGCCCGAGACGCCGCCATCGGTGTGGATGACCACCACAAAGCTGTCCTGCGCCGACGACGTGGAGTTCACGTCGTAGTCAGGGGCCAGCAACACATGGCAATCGATGCCGGTGATTTTCAGCCGCGGCGGTTCCGACGTCAATATAGGTGAAATGGTTTTGAGCGGCATGTGACCCCGGCGCGCAAGTGATGAGGACGAGGGCCGGGGATGGGGTGCCCCGGCCTGATTGGTATTTCGTAAGGTGAATGACTTAGCCCGCCTTGATCTCGTTCCACACGGCGACGCGCTTTTCGTAGTTCTCGGCTGTCTCGAGCCAGGACAGGCGGTCGCCATAGGTGAGCCCCGCCGTCTTGTTGACGTCGACATTGGTGGTGTTGCCGTAGTTGTGCTTGTCGGTGAGCAGCTTGCCCACGGCGCCATCGAGGCAGGCATTGATCCAGGCATGGGCCAGATCCTTGTCCTTGACGCCGGCCGAAAGCTCCCAGCAATCGAGCCAGCCCACCGCCTTCTCCTTCGGGATGGCGAGTGCTGCTTTCACACCCTTCTTCATGAGTGCCGGCACCTGCGGCTCGCCCATCGAATACATGAGCTTGATACCGTTCTGGGCGAACAGGTTCACGCCATCGTCGAAGCCCGCATAGTAGCTCAGCAGGAGCGTCTTCTGGGCGATCAGCTTGTCTTTGATCTTGGCGAAATCGTCGTCCGTCAGTTGATAGGGATTGGCGGCGCCGACGATCAGCGCCCCAAGCGTGATCGAATTGTTGGCGTCGTCCTGCCACAGCATCTGCTGGGCATATTGTTCATCCCACATCACGTCCCAGCTTTCCGGTGGCGTTGGGAATGCCGCTGTATCGTACACGAGGGGCAGCGA
>JANPCA010000015.1:0-21422 GCA_031430715.1 Hyphomicrobiales bacterium
GTGTGAGTGCGGCGGGTAAAGACCTCCTCGACCCCATCAGAACGTCAGTCTCGCGCCTTGCGATGACAGACTACGCCTCCAAGACCACTATCCTTCAGGCGACGCTCGGGGGCAAGGCCGGTCTCGTCGGTGCCGCGGCACTTTGCTTTCCCAATCAACACAATGAACGAGTTCAGACATGACAGCGTCATACCTCGATGAGATCCTGGAGCAACCGGCCATGCTCTCGGTGTTAGCGCACGGGCCGGAAAAGGAAACGGCCGTCGATCTGCAAGAACTCGCGTCACGCTTGCACGATGGCGATTTTGACCGTGTGCTGTTGACTGGCATGGGTGGCTCCCTCCACGGATCCTATCCCCTCTATCTGCAATTGTCGCAATCACTGGCAGTGCCAGTGTGCCTGATCGATACCTCCGAGCTGGTGCAGCAGACGCCGGATATGATCAGCCGCCGCAGCCTGATGATTGCCGTCTCCCAGTCTGGCGAGAGCGGGGAGATCGTGGCGCTGACGAAACTGCCAGGCATCAGGCCGGCGTCGGTCGTTTCCGTCACCAACCAGCGCAAGAACAGTCTTGCAAACTGGGCGGATATCCAATTGGCCTCGATGGCGGGACCGGAGTTGACGGTGTCCAGCAAATCCTATACTGGCGGCTTCGCCTGTTTACATCTTATCGGTGCCGCATTGCGCGGCGGCCTGCCGCGCGCCTGCAAGGAACTGGCAAGCGCTGCCGAAGCCTGCGGTCTGATGCTCAAAGACTGGCAACCGGGATTTTCCCGCGTCATGCAGTTTCTCGATGCGCAGACGCCACTCATCTATGCCGGGCGCGGCAAAAGTCTTGGCTCCGCCCAGACGGCGGCCTTGTTGACCCAGGAGGCCGCAAAACTGCATTGCACAGCGCTGTCCGGCGGGCAGTTCCGCCATGGTCCGATTGAACTGGTGCGGCTTGGATTTCAGATGGTGATCTTCCTGGGCGACCTCAAGACACGCGACATCGATATGGCGCTGATCGCAAAGATCACCTCGCTGGGCGGCAAAGTTGTCGCCGTGTCTCCTGCAGCCTCGGCACCGGAAGAGGCTGCAGGCCTTCGCGTGTTCACCTGTCCGGATGTGGCCCTGCCGCTGAACCCGCTGATGGAAGCGATCTTCATCCAGTTGCTGCAGATTCCGCTGGCGGAAGCGCGTGGTTTCGTGGCGGGCAATTTCCTGAACGCCACCAAAGTCACCGGCATCGTTTGATATGGCAACCTATGACTATGTGATCGTTGGTGCCGGCTCTGCGGGCTGTGTTCTCGCCAACCGTCTCTCCGCCCAAAATGATGTGACCGTGTGCCTGCTGGAAGCTGGCCCCGTGACCAATGCGCTGACCATCCGCATGCCGGCGGCTTTGACCTTTCCCATCGAAAGCAAGATCTACAATTGGCGCTATACCAGCGAGCCCGAACCGCATTTGAACAACCGCCGCCTGGGCCAGGCCCGTGGCCGCGGGCTTGGCGGCAGTTCGGCGATCAACGGCATGGTTTGGGTGCGCGGCAACCCAAAGGACTATGACGGCTGGAAGGACTTCGGCCTCAAGGGCTGGTCCTATGCCGATTGCTTGCCCTATTTCAAAAGGCTCGAGACCTTTCACGGCGCGCCGTCCCCTGAGCGCGGCCATGATGGCCCGATGAGCATTGTGGAAAGCAAGGGCGATCATGTGTTCTATGATCGCTTCCTGCGGGCTGGCGAGGCCTGGGGTTTGCCCCAGGCCAGGGACTACAACAGCGGCCCGCAGGAAGGCACGCATCTGACGCAGGCCAATATCCGCAATGGCGTGCGCTGCAGTGCCGCCGAGGCCTATCTCAAGCCGTTGAGGGATCGCACCAATCTCACCGTCAAGACCGATGTCTTCGTCAACAAGCTGCGCCTCAATGGCCTGAAAGCCGTTGGCGTTGAATGCGTGATCGGCGGCAGCACCACCATGATCGAAGCGCGGCGCGAAGTGATCCTCAGCACCGGCACGATTGCCTCGCCGCAACTGCTGATGCTCTCCGGCATCGGCCCCGCCGATCATTTGCGCGAACACGGCATAACGGTGGCGCATGATCTGCCTGGTGTGGGTGAAAACTTGCAGGACCATATCGTGGCGCCGCTGCGCTACAGCTGCAACAAGCCCGTCTCCATCAAGAACCAGCTTGGCCTCATGGGCCGCGCCCGGATTGGTCTCGAGTGGCTGTTGTTCAAGCGCGGCCTCGGCGCATCCAATTTCTTTGAAGTGGGCGCTTTCTTCGACAGTGGCTCGGGCGCACCCTTCATCAACATGCAGCACGAGTTTCTGGGTTTCCTGGCGGATTTTCAGGATGGCAAGGTGGTGCTGGGGGACGGCTTCCAGTATTTCGTCAGCCAGATGCGCCCTTTCAGCCGCGGCCGCATCCGCCTCAAATCAGCGGACCCCAAGGCCCACCCCGCCATTCACTTCAACTATCTCGATGATCGGCGCGACGTGAATGAGATGGTGGACGGCATCAAGTGCACGCGTGAAATGGCTGCACAAAAACCGTGGGATGAATTCCGCTCCGCCTCGCTCGATCCCGATCTCGACGGTGCGAGTGATGCCGAGATTACCCGATGGCTGCGCAACGCCGCCAACACTGAACACCACCCCGCCGGCACCTGCCGCATGGGTACGGACAATCTGGCCGTCACCGATGGCCAAGGCCGCGTACACGGGGTTGAGTCTTTGCGCGTCATCGACGGGTCCATCATGCCCCGTGTCCCCACCGCGAATATTCAGGCGCCGATCATGATGGTGGCGGAGAAGATTGCGGATGGGATGGTGACAACGAGATAGGGGCCTGCGACGAAGTTTGGAATCACTATCAGCAAATAGCGGCCAAAGGCTTTGATGTCCTGCGGATTGACACTCCTTCGGATTCAAATGCGGTCTTGGGTTTGCGGATCAAACAGGTGCAGGTGATTGGTGTCGGCATGGAGTGTCAGTTTGGCGCCTGACGGGGGCCGCGTTACCGGTGCGCAGCGTGCGGTCACGCGCGTGCCCGCAATGTCGCCGATCAGATACGTGTCTGAGCCCAGGGTTTCCGGCACGAGATAGTCAAATTGCAGGGTTTGTGGTTTGGTCATGGACGCTGCGCGGGATTGATCCGTCAGGTCTTCCGGCCTGATGCCCACAAGGACTGATCGCCCGTCTTCCAAAACAAGAGGCATTGCCGGCGTGATCACCTGCCCATCAGCCAATCGCAACGCGCCGTTTGCAATGGTTGCTGGCAGCAGATTGATCTGCGGCGAGCCAATGAAGCTTGCGACGAACACATTGGCGGGGCGCGAATAGAGATCTTCCGGCGTACCGACCTGGGCAATGCTGCCACCCTGGAGGCAGACAATGCGATCGGCAAGTGTCATGGCTTCGGTCTGGTCATGGGTCACGAAAACCGAGGTCATGCCGAGGTCGCGATGCAGAAGCTTGATTTGCGTGCGCACTTCCATGCGCAACTTGGCATCAAGGTTGGAAAGTGGTTCGTCGAACAGAAAGAGCTGTGCTTTGCGGGCCAGCGCGCGGCCCATGGCGACGCGCTGGCGCTGGCCGCCGGAAAGGGCCCGCGGCTTGCGTTCCAGATAGGGTTCGATCTGCAAGAGCTTGGCCACTTCCCGCACCCGTGCGGCGCGCTGCGGGGCAGGCACGCCATTCATCTTGAGCCCGAAGCCGATGTTGGCTTCAACAGTCATGTTGGGATAGAGTGCGTAGTCCTGGAACACCATGGCGAGGTTGCGCTCGCGGGCTTCCATCTCGTTGACGACCTTGCCTCCAATGCTGATATCACCAAACGAGATGTCCTCAAGTCCCGCGATCATCCGCAGGATGGTGGATTTGCCGCAGCCCGATGGCCCCACAAGAACGATGAATTCGCCATCAGCAATGTCGAGATTGATGTCGCGGACGATGGATTGTGAACCGTAGGATTTTCCGACACCCGCGAGTGAGACTGTTGCCATATCGGTTCCTTAACTTGTGGTCAATCCAAATGGCCAACCATTTTGGCGCAATATTGCGCATCGTTGGTCATATTTGTCAATTCGCAATATGGACCTGATGCACGCAAAAGCAATTATTCACACCCAAACGCGATTTTGCATGGGATGCTGAGCAATGGTCAATGGTCAAATTGTCATTGACAATGGTTGACCTTTTGGTGTTGATAGGTGCCCAAGCCGCAGAGCTGGGGACAGTTTGAAGCCAGAACCTGAAGCGGCCGGAGGACGGGTAACGTCAAATCCGAAACAACGGGCATCACAGGAGGACTTCATGCCAATCGCCAAAAAGCTTCTGCCAGCCGCCGTTTTGCTGGCCACCATGACGACATTTTCCTACGCCGACGAACTCAACGTTTTCCTCAGCCCTTCGCCATCGTCGACGGCCATTCAGTCCTTCATTCCCGCCTTTGAAAAGGCCACAGGCCACACTGTGCAAGTCACGGAAGTGCCCTACGGCGAGATGCATCAGAAGCTCATGCTCTCGGTGCAACTGAAGCAGGGCCAGTACGATGTCGCCCAGTTCGACAACTCATTCCTCTCGCCCTTTGGTGCGGCGGGCAGCATGCAGCCGCTGGATGATCGCATTGCGGCCTCGAAGGAATATGACATTTCGGACTTCGGCAAAGGCCAGCAGGACTATGGCAAGTACAAGGGCCAGACGCTGGGCCTGACATTGTCCACCGAGCCGTTCATCCAGTGGTACCGCAACGACATCTATGATGCGTTGGGTCTGAAACCAGCCACGACCTGGGACGAGTACAAGGCCAATGCGAAAGCCGTGAAGGAATCCGGCAAGGGTGAGGGCGCGATCTTTGGCTTCGGTCCAAACGTGTCGTGGTGGTGGATGACGATGGTTTGGAGCTTCGGCGGCAAGCTCTATGACGAGAACTATAATCCAACAGTCAACTCGCCGGAAGCCGTGGCTGGTACGCAGTTCCTCAAGGATATGCTTGCCTATGCGCCTGAAGGTGCGATCTCGGCCTCAAGTGATGACGCAACGATCAAGTTCCTCTCGACCGACATCGGCGCCATGGTGCAATACTCCGGTTACTGGGGCATGTTGACTGATCCTGCCAACCAGAAGCACATGGGCAAGATTGGCACGGCACCGATGCCAAAGGGTACGGCTGACGTCACCCACCTCGCAGGATGGAATATCGGCATTCCCTCGGATGCCAAGAACCCGGATGTGGCCTGGCAGTTCCTCGAGTTCGTGCTTGGCAAGTCAAACGCCAAGAATTACCTTAATGCCGGTGCCGCCGCCATTGGCCGCAAGTCGATCATCACCGATCCCGAACTTGTCGCCAAGTATTCCTATCTGCCGGTTCTCGACATTCCCGAGGGCACGCGCATCGAGCGCTATCCGCAAATCCGTGTCTGGCCGGAGTTTGAAAAGGCCGCGCTCGACACGCTGGCCGGCATCATGAACGGCTCCGTTGAAGTCAAGGCGGGCCTTGACGCACTTCAGGAAACCGAGAAGCCAATCCTGGCCCAAGAGAACGCCAAGTAAGGAACTTCGTTGCAACTGGGGTGTGGTTCGGCCACACCCCTCACTTCGCGAGAACCACATGATGACTGCCTCCCACCGTCAACGGCGGTCCAAGAGCATCGAAAGCGCCAATGCGAGGCTCTCCGAGATCCTGGTGTTGCCGGCGTGGCTGATTATCATCGTGGTTTTCGCGCTGCCCATTCTCGGCGCCTTTTACTTGTCATTCCGCAATGAAACGTTGGGCGCCTTTGTGCCGGCCCGATTCATTGGTTTCCAAAATTATCTTCAGGCGTTGAGCGACCCGCGATTCTGGGAATCGATATGGGTAACGGTGATCCTGATCGTGCTTGCCCTCATCGTTCAAGTCCCCCTGGGGATTGGCCTTGCGGTTCTTCTCCATCGCAACCTCGGCGGCACACAGTTTTTCAGAACCGTGCTGATCATCCCCATGTTGTTGACGCCCGTTGCTGTCGGGCTGATGTGGCGCTTCATGTTTGATGCCGACCTCGGCGTCATCAACTGGGCGCTCGCTCAAATTCATATTCATGGCCCCAACTGGCTGGGCTGGCGCTGGGCGGCCATCATGGCCGTGACGATTGTCGACAGTTGGCAATCAATTCCCTTTGTGATGCTGATTACGCTTGCTGGTTTGGCGGGATTGCCAAAAGGCCCACCCGAGGCGGCGGCAATCGATGGCGCGCGTGCATCGCAGATATTCTTTCATGTCACGTTGCCTTCGCTCTTGCCGGTGATTCTGGTGATCACGATGATCCGGATCATCGATTGCCTGAAAATGTTCGATCTCGTCTTCATCCTCACCAGCAAGGGCGGTCCTGGAACCGCAACTCAGACACTCGGCATGCTGACCTATAACACGGGATTCATCTTCTTTCAGATATCGCGGGCGGCAGCACTTGGCGTGGTCATGGTCATCCTCGTTGTGCCCATCTATGTGATGTGGCGCCGCGCCACGGAGTATGCGCGATGAAAGCGAGAACCCGGAAGCAGTTGGCGAACGGACTGAGTTATCTCGCCTTGCTGCTGGCGAGCCTCATTGCGCTGTTCCCGGTTTACTGGACAGTGACGACATCCATCAAGCAGCGGGATGACACATTTGTGTTTCCGCCGAAGTTCATCAGCTTTGCCCCAACCATCAAGAATTATGAGGCCATCTTCAATACGCGCGGCTTCTGGCAGACCTGCCTGAATACTGTTGTCATCACGTTGGTATCGACGTTGTTATGCGTGTTCATCTCGACGCTGGCGGCCTATGCCTTGGCGCGCTCCCCGCGTTTCCGTGGCCGTGGCTCCCTCGAGGTTGGACTTGTCTTGATACGCGCCGTTCCGGCGATTGTCATCATGGTGCCGCTGTTCCAGATTATTTCGCAGCTCGGACTTTATGACAGCCATCTCATGCTGATCGTCATGTATGCGGCTGTAAATCTTCCGTTTGCAATCTGGCTGATGATCTCGTTTGTCGAGCAAATACCGATTGCCCTTGAACAGAGCGCAGCCGTTGACGGAGCAAGGCGTTGGCAAATCCTCGTGCATGTCGTCTTGCCGTTGATCCTCCCTGGCATGGCGGCGACGACGATATTCGTGGCCTTGCTGGCATGGAATGAGTTTCTCATCCCAGTCATGCTGGCTGGCAACAATGCCAAGACACTGCCGGTTTTCATTGCAGGCTTCATCTCCACGAGAAATCTGGACTGGGGTCCTATGGCGGCGGCGTCGGCACTAGCCATTATTCCCATCACAATTCTGACCGTCGTTGCGCAGCGAGCACTCGTGTCCGGTCTTTCGTCCGGGGCAGTCAAGGGATGAATTTTTTGCGCCAAGGTAAACGCATTCTGGTGACGGGAGCCGCGCGCGGTCTAGGATTGGCAGTCGCCGAAGCGGTTGTTGCAACTGGCGGTAAGATCGCCAATCCCTGCCGCGCCGCCGATGGCGGGTTGAATGTAATTTACTGAGGAGACAAAGCCATGTGTAATACCAGCCTTGATTATGGATTTCCGACGGTGATGGGGCGCGGCCTGTTTGGCGAGTTCAAGAACTTCGTCAATCCGCCATTCCTCATTGTGACGATGCCGGATCTCTGGGACATGTTCAAACACGAGTTTGAAGGGGCGGACTATCTGGTCTATCTGGCGGATTCGATTGAACAGATTGACCTTGATCGCGACGCTGCCGGCTTGAAGGATATCCGCGCCATCATCGGACTTGGTGGCGGGCAGGCGCTGGATGTTGCGAAGTACTTTGCCTGGCGCCGCAACCTTCCTTTGTTTCAGGCGCCCACGGCGTTGTCAGTCAACGCTGTCTACTCCCACCGATCGGGCGTGCGCGACAATGGCAAGGTCAACTATCGTGGCTATGCGGTGCCGGAGTGCGTGTTCATTGACTATGATGTTCTGAGGGCGGCACCCCGCCATCTCAACTGGTCTGGAATAGGTGACGTCCTCTGCTTCCACACCGGGGTTCTCGACTGGCAATATGCGCGCGACACCGGAAAAATCGAAGAGAAGTGGCCCTACGACGAATCCCTCGCCCAGCAATCGCTGTCGAAGGTCAATGCCATCCTGAAAAACTTGGATGGCATCAGGAACATGACCGATCAAGGCATTGACGCGCTCGTCGATGGATTGAAGTGGGGAACGTCATTCCACGGTTCTGGCTGGTGCCCGCGCCATATTGAGGGCACGGATCATTTCCTCTTCTACACATTGGAAAAGCAAACGGGCAAAAAGTTTCTTCACGGTCAACCGGTGGGTTTGGGCATCGTTGTTGGCTGCATGTTGCATGAGAAGGGTGCGGATCAGATGCTGGACGCCATTGCCGGGATTGGGCTTGATGTGCGGCCGCAAGCCATGGGTTTGAACTGGGCCCAGGCAGAAGAGGGGCTCACCGGCATGCGCTCTTATGTCAATTCACTGCCGCTGTGGCATTCGCTGGCACATGATGCCGCAATCACGCCGGGCTTCATTGCCGGCCTGAAAGTGCGGCTTGATCGAGCCTATGGGCATCGTGCATGACATATCCGGGGACGTGAATGATTGAGAATCCAAATTTGAGTGCTGACCAAAGTGAGCGCCCGTCGGTCACTGCTTCAGCCATCAACACGGCATTGTTGGAGGCCATTCGCAAAGGCCGCTTCCTGCCGGCTTCGCAGCTGCCCAACGAGAGGAAACTGGCGGAAACATTTGGGTCATCGCGGCAGCAAGTGCGGGACGCGCTGTTGATCCTGAAAGAGATGGGGCTCATTTCACGGAAAGTGGGGTCTGGTACCTGGCTTTCCGGGAATGCCGCACAGATCATTGAACGCATCGACGCGGACGTCGATATCAAGGCGCCTCATGAGCATTCCTTCATGGAAACAATTGAGGCCCGCCTCGTTCTTGAACCAGGCGTTGCTGCTCTTGCAGCGCGTTATGTAACCCAGTCTCACGTCAAGCTCTTAGAGCTGGCATTGGATGCTATCCTGCAACCCGGCAGCTGGATTGAATTCAAATCGAGAATCTACCAGTTTTCACGCGCCTACTATGTGGCATCCGGCAATGGATTTCTGCTGCGGACTTTCGACCAGATCATCAAGGCGCGGGCAGAACACAAGTTTGATGGACGCCGCGAGAATGGCGAGGTAGCGGAGATTGTCCGCAACCACGCCCATGAGCAGCTTGCACAGATATTCCGCGCCATCGCCGATGGTGACGAATTCCGGGCTGAAACGGTGACCCGCAACTATTTGGTCGCGATTGCTGCTTCTTCTGGCACTGGCTGATCGGTCAGCTTACGATCTCAGAACCCAGACGCAAGCCTGTGATCGTCACGCGGGGCCGTATTGAGCCGGGGCGGGCCGCGAAATGCTACTGGTTGCCGTTCATGCCTGATGGGTGGTGTCGCCGGACGTGGTGTAGCTTCTCGGCGCACGGGTCCAGCTTGCTTGGCCGCCCGGGCACCTAGGACTTCGGCTCCACCGCGCCCGCCTGCGGATATCTGCGGATCGTGTTGCGCGACGGCCCCGTCCGCCGCTTGATCTCGCGGATCGGCATTCTCTCTTAAAAATGCCATCACCGGATCACCCATCAATAATGCCAAGCCGATCACTCCAAGTTCCCCCGGCCCAACAGCCAGGGGGAAGGTCAGAACATGGGTCACCTCTCAGTGGTAATTTGCGCCCTTCCCGGGTCAGCGTTCAGTGCAAATCAATAGCAATGTTCTAGAAATGCTCCGTCTGGGGCAGGAGGCTGTAAACCTGATCTGCGATCTGTCTCACCTCTTGAAAATCTTGCCCCGCAACCGGATGGTACCACTCGATATACCTCAAGACCTGGCGCCGGGTCGAGAAGATCTCGAACGATTCCGGCCCCGCGACATCGATGAGCTGCCGGGTGTGGATCACAGCATCGCTAGTTGCGGCCGCTGGTTGAACTCCACCCACTTCAGTCAGCACCGATAAGAGGTGCAGTTCAACGAGATTGCCCAAGGCCCAGCTGCGCGTCTGTGTATTCGGGTGGTTGAGGTCTTGGAGCGAAAGCGATCGGGCAAGCTTCCAGAGGTCGGCAGGGGATCGTTCCGGTCCCGCTGGCGGTCCGATGGGGGTGCTGGAGGTGCTGTCCGCCCATTTTGCCAGAACAAGCGCCGCCGAGAGATACTGTACGGCCGCCCAATAGGACGATCGATCGGCAATGAATGACTTCCAATAGGCATCTCTGGCGTCGGCCAGGCATTTGCGCGCGGCGTTTTGATCCTTCGTATCATTGCCGCGGTAAAGCACTTCACCCTGGCGTTTCGCTGTGCTGGCGAGAAGTCCGTGAATGCGGCCCTTCTTGCTGGGGATCGCATCGAGAAGGCGTGCGAGACTCTGGCGCGATGCTGTCATGCGCGTGCGGGCGCCCTCGCGCAGCCGCCGCATGTCCTCCAGCGCGCCGCCGGGGTCTGGCTTCGACAGAGAGCTAGACAAGCGCCTGATTACGGCATCGGCGTGGCTCATGGCGGCGTTGATGTTCTCCATCGCGCGTTCGATGCGCTTTGCTTCGATCTGGCCGTCGAAACCGTTTGAAAGCGAGAGATAGACGGTGAGGCTCGCCCAATCGTGGGTCTCTGGGAACTGACTAAAAAGCCGTTTGCGCAAGTCGTGCACCGCGATGCGGGGGTCCATTCCCCAAAGCAATGCTTTGTAAAGGACTTCGGCGATCCTAACCGAGCCCGCGAAAGAGAGCGGGAACTGGCCCGCCACGACCATCGGTATTCCCGCCTGATGCAAAGCATGGGCGATGCTGGCGCCCGGCCCGGCCACCGAGCCAACATTGCCGGAATCGCAACTTGCCAGCGTCACACATAGCGGTCGCACGGGACGCCCGTCGCCCGCGCGCCGCGAGGCGCGCAGCGCGGTGGCGAGGCGCTCGCCGCTGACCAGGTCGGCACGGCTCCGGTCGCGCCGGTCATGGAGCGCCAGGGCGTAGCGCACGTCGTGACCGACGTCCATCCGCTGGCCATGGGCGAGGATGTGGACGTGGGTGAAGCCGCCGGTGCTGCAGCGCTCTTCGATCGATTCGATCGTAGCCTCGGGCAGAAATTCGAAATGAGTGGCGATCCTCTCCTCGCGCTGATCTTTGTCTCGGTAATGCCTCACCCACGGATCGATAGCGCGGCGTAGTGCAAGGAGATGGGCTTCGTAAGGAATGTCGCCCACTTGCGGCGGCGCCGCGGCCACGAACAGGATCCTGATCTCGCGCCCCGACCAGTCGACCTCCTCTTCCGGCGCGCGGCGGGCCTCGCGGGTGAGGCACACAGGCATCTGCGGCTGAAGCAGCAATTGCTGGCCGCTGCCAGGAAGGCCCTGGGGCGAGAGCGCCAATTCGAAGGGGAGGAGCGCGAGCTCCGAGGCCGATAGGATAAGCCGGAGATGGGTGAAGGCGGCGGGGTCCATGCCCGGGGCCGCTGCTGACAAGCCTGGAATCTTGCTCAAGACGCTGCCGAGCAATGCCGCCGTGTCCTTCAGCTGGAAAGCGCGGGCCTCTGGGGTTTGCGAATAGCTCAGCGCATCGAGCCTATGGAGGAACTGGTTGTGGCTGAAATCAAGATTGACGGTGACGGCCTCGTGGTTGTCGCAGAGCGCCATATAGGGCGTCAGCGGTGAGAGCAGTTGATTGTGGGCCGGGCCGTGGCGGAGGAGTTCGAGCGTGATGGTGTGCATGGCGGTCAGCTCCCGTCATCGGCAGCGAGGCCGTCGCCGGTCCAGGTTAGAAGTTCGGCCTGCGCTTCAGTTGCTGGTTGGTGAATCTTGATTACCGTGCGGCGGCGGATCACGAGGCCCTTAACAGCGTCAAGCTCCGCCATGCTTTGTGCCCCAAGCACGGCGTAGAGTCTGTTGAACCGGGCAGGGTCCGCCAGCTCCGCCGGATCGAGGCGGATGAGCCGTGCCCAAGTGCCGCTGTTCAGATAGTGGCCCTTGCCTCTTCGCCGCTTCAGATTTCGGGCAAGGTGGGTATGACCGGTGAGCACGAAGTCGATCTCGGGGCCGGCCAATTGATCGTAGGCGCGAAAGGTCTCGTCCTCCTCAGTTGTATCGAAGCTGCGATCCCTTTGCAGTCCTTCAAGTGCCTCGCGCAGAGCCTTGCGAGGATCCTTGGCTACAAAGTAATTCCAAGCCGCCGAGCTCCAGCCAAGTTTTTCGCCGCGGGCGACATCCGGTAACAGTTCCATCGGATTGGTGTCAGCTTTGAATTGTTCTTCGACGCGGTCCATCGCGGCGGACGCGTCGATGGGCGGACGGAGAGTAATCGGGCGGTGGTCTTTCTCCAACTCTTCCTCGCCGAGAAGGCCCAGCGAAAGTTTGGCCTTGTCGCGGACCAGGCGGGCGAGAGTTGGCCAAGCGTCCTTGATCTTCGCCGCTTTGTCCGGCGCAACCGCGATAAGCACCGGGATCACTGCCTGCAACTCCGGCTTGAGAAGATCGACAAAGGGATGAGCGCGCTTGATGTCGTTCATCGCGGCGATGACGAGCTGGGTTCCGGCATTGGGTATCCAAGCCTCGGCCGGCCTACCATGCAACAGATCGCGGCCGATGCGCCGGATTGTCTCGTGATCGGTCACGTTCCAGTCGTCGGCCTCGTTGCCGTGCACGGCGAGCACCTGGGCCGCGCCAACTTTGGCACGGAAGCCTGCACCATCAAGAGCAAGATGGATGCAGCCACGCGCGCGCGGATCGTCGCTCGCCAAGAGATCGAGGAGCACCTCGCGCACCCAGGGGAGCGCCAGTTCGAGATCGTGGTTGCCGAGGGTGATAACGAGGGTCCGTTTGGCGGCCTTCACGAAGCGGCCGAGCGCCTGCCAGACCGGCAGGAAGGAGGAATCGTTAGCAATGCGTTTCAGCCGCTCGGCCGCGCCTTCAGGATCGAAGGCTTTGGGCCCCGGCTCAGCAAGGAAATCGACGAAATCGCCGTTGACGACGAGCGCCACGCGATCCTTTGTGCGCTCCCGCACCCAATCGATGAATTTGCCAAGTTCTTTTCCGTCGTCGAAAATTTGGCGTGCCGGCGTTTCACCGCCCATGTGCAGATCGGAAATGGCATAGAGCTCGTCGAACTCTTGGACATCCATTGTCATTGCCCGGAAACCTTCGGCGTCCAATCCTGCGCGCTTCCCCTATGGAAATCAAGATATCGTCACGCTGCGGGCCGGCGATGAACTCTGGAAAAACCATCGGCGGTGCTCTGCCCCAAATAGATTAGACCGTTCTTGTGCAGGCGGTCCGGCATGAGGTGCCATGTCAGCGGATGACTATAACCATCGGGCCTGTCAATGGTCCTAAGCAGCAAGCGCAATTCCTGAAGCTCCAAATCGCCGAGTTGCTTCTCCTGAAGCGCATAGGCGGCGGACCGGAGAAGCAGGCCGGTGCTGGCCGCAATCGATCCTCCTCACAGTAAAGGCACATCAGCAAGGCCGCACAGGCCGTCAGAACGATTCAGGCTTTGATCCCCTGCATCGGAACAGGCGGTTGGGCGCGCAGTTTCTGCCGCCGCACGGCGGTGATTTCGGCAAAGATCGAGAGGGCGATTTCTTCAGGCGATATGGCGCCGATGTCGGTTCCGGCGGGTGCCTTTACGGCATCGAGCGCCATCGCCGAGGCACCTTCTTTCATCAACTTGTCGCGGATGGACGCCATCTTGCGGCGGCTTCCGACGAAGGCTTTGTAGGGAGCATCGATATCGAGGATGGCACTGAGGGCGGCCTCGTCACCCTTCCCCTGAGTCGATACCACGATGAAGCGCTCGGCCCTGTCGGCCACCGCCAGAGTATAGCCCTCGATGCGGGTATCCGCGTATTCGAAGGCGGGTTGCTCAGCCTGGGGCGCGCAGGCCGTGACCGAGAAACCCATGACTGCCGCCAGCCTGGCGAGCGCCACGGCCACCGGACTCGATCCACAAATCACCAGCGACGGATGCGGCATCACCGGCTCTACAAAAATGTCCATGGTGCCCTGGCTGGGGCACATGTTGCGGGCAAAGCGCACGCCATGGCGGCTCTCGCCGGGCGCCACGCCAAGCGCTTCAAGCTCGACGGGCGGCTGGACCGATATGAGGCGCGGCTGGCGGTCGGCAAGAACATCCTGGGCGGCTTTCAACACCGCGCCCCGGGCGCAGCCTCCACCGATCCAGCCACCGGTGATTGTCCCATCCGGCATGATCACCGCCTTGGCACCCGCCTTGGCCGCCGTCACCGCCACGGTGCGCACGACGGTCGCAAGAACGAAGGCCTCGCCCCGCTGCTTCAGGTCGGAAACAAGGTCCATGACATCGGATTGCCGGGGCATGATTTTCACTCCATCACAGCCGCGCCAGATAGGGTTCGAGCGCCGCCAGACTCTCGAGATTGTGGGCCGGCGCAAACAGGTCAAGATAGGGCAGCGCCGCCTGCATGGCCCTGGCATCCGGGCGATAGCCGTCCCAGCCCATCATCGGGTTGAGCCAGACGATGCGGCGGCAGCGGCGGCGGAGTTGCCGCATCTCGCGCGCCAGAGCCTCGGGCGTCCCGGTATCATAGCCATCGGAGAAGATCATCACGCAGCTGCGCGAATTGAGAACACGCTTGGCGTGCCATTGATTAAAGGCCGCGAGGCTTTCGCCGATGCGCGTGCCGCCGCCAACACCTTCCGACATCAGCGACATGCGCTCGACGGCGCGCGTGGCGTTCTTTTCGCGCATCGCGGAAGAAATATGCGCCAGGCGCGTGTGGAACACGAAGGCTTCCGCCTCATGGAAACTGTCAAGCACGCCATGAATGAAGCGGGTGAAGACGGCGGTGTACATCTGCATTGAGCCTGACGCGTCAAGCAGCACGACGAGGCGCAGCGGCCGGGGCTTGCGGCGGCGGAAAGCCACGTCCAGTGGAACGCCGCCCTTGCTGATGCTGTGCCGGATGGTGGCGCGCAGATCGATGCGCCGGCCCTTGCTTCGGGCATTCTCCCGGCGCGACAGCCGCGTCCGCATGAGCCGTGCCAGACGCTCGGCCGCGGCATGGGCTCTTTCGAGCTCCTGCGGGTCGGCGATCTTGCGGAAGTCGGTCGTCGCATGGGTTTCGCGCTGGGAAGCACCATCCGTCTTGCCCGTCGCACCGTCATCTGGTGCCTCACCAGGCGTGTCAGCGATCTGATCTGCCAGTTCGCCGGTTACCTCGCTCTTGTTGTGCGGCGTGGCGGGAGGTGCCAGCGCCGGCCTGGCTGAGGACGCGGCGCTGCCACCAACCTTCGCCACGCGCTTCATGCCCTTGCCGAGCCAATGGGAATCGAACAGCGCGTCGAACGCCTTCCAATCCGATGCGCGCGAGCAGAAAAGGGCCTTGAAGGCCTGGCGCAGTTGCGATGGCCGCTGGATGCCCAGTTCACCCGCGACCTCTGCCGCGTCAGCGCTTTCGGCAAGACCCACGGCATAGTCATGCCGCCGCAACAGTTGCGCAAAGCTGGCAATGCGCTTGAGGACGGCATCTTCCAGCGGTTGCATGCTTCCGGGTTCCGGCGGCGTCATGCAGCAGCTCATCGGGCCTTCCCCAGCACGCGCGCGGCAACTTCTGGCGTGAAGCGCGACGTGTCCTCCTGCGTCTTCAGCAGGCACCTCATGGTATCGAAGACGATCTCGGGATTGCTGTGCAGGTCGCGAAGCTCGAACCCCATCAGTGCCGCCGCCCAGTCCAGGGTTTCGGCCACGCCCGGCACCTTGCGCAGGTCTTCCCTGCGAATCCTCTCAAGCGCCCGGGCGATCTGCAGGGCGAAGACGGCGCCAATTCCTGGCAAGCGGCGCTGCAGGATTGCGGCTTCACGGTCCACCTCGGGGAAATCGACATAGTGATAGAGGCAGCGCCGCCTAAGCGCATCGGAGATTTCCCGCGTGCCGTTGGAGGTCAGCACGACGCGCGGAATGCTCCGTGCACGGATGGTTCCAAGTTCGGGAACCGTCACCTGGAAATCCGACAGGAGCTCCAGCAGGAAGGCCTCGAACTCCGCGTCGGCGCGATCGATTTCATCGACCAGAAGCACGGGTGCGCGCTCCTGACGGATCGACCGCAGCAGCGGGCGTTCAAGCAGGTAACGCTCGGAGAATATGTCGTCCTCACTGATCGTCCCGCCCGAAGCCGACTTGGCCTGGATCGCCAGAAGCTGACGCTGGTAGTTCCACTCATAGAGCGCGTCGGACCGATCAAGTCCCTCGTAGCATTGCAGCCGGATGAGTTCGGCCCCATGCACGGCAGCGAGTGCCTTGGCGACCTCGGTCTTGCCGACCCCGGCTTCACCCTCCAGCAGCAGGGGACGCTTCAGCATCTCCATGAGATGCAGTGCCATCGCCAGTTCCCTGTCGGCAATGTAACCCGACTCCGCCAGTTTCGAATTCAGATTGCTCAATGACATGGACATGCGAATGATGTCAGCCAGGCCGGCCCCCTCGCAGGCCTGGCTGAATCTCCCCGGTGCTACTTGACGACACCAAGGGATTTCGCCGCCTCCCAGATACGCCAGTAATCATGCGGCATCTGGATGTGGGTGCTCCCGAGAAAGCCGAAGGCATCGTTGACGGCATTCGAGAAAGCCGGGACGCCGCCGACATTCGGACTTTCGCCCACGCCCTTGGCACCGATCGGATGGTGCGGCGATGGTGTCACCGTGTGGTCGGTTTCCCAATGCGGCGTTTCAACCGCGGTGGGCATGAAGAAATCCATGAACGAGCCCGTCAGCACATTGCCGCCGGCATCGTAACGGATCTCCTGGCCCATGGCGATCGCGAAGGCTTCCGTCAAGCCGCCGTGGATCTGCCCTTCGATGATCATCGGATTGATACGCGTGCCGCAATCGTCGAGCGCGAAAAAGCGCCTGATCTTGTAGACACCTGTGTCGACGTCGATATCCATCACGCAGAAATAGGCGCCGAAGGGATAGGTCATGTTGGGCGGATCGTAATAGCTGACCGCTTCGAGCCCTGGCTCCATGCCGGGTGGCACCCGGTGATAGGCCGCCCAGGCGATTTCCTTCATCGACTTGAACTTCTCCGGCAGGCCCTTGACGCGAAAGCCATCGATGTCGAACACCAGATCGTCCTCATGTACTTCGAGCATGAAGGCGGCGATCATCTGGGCCTTGGCCTTGATTTTGCGCGCCGCCATGGCTATCGCCGCGCCGGCGACCGGTGTCGAACGCGAACCATAGGTGCCAAGGCCATAGGGCGCGGTGTCGGTGTTGCCCTCTTCCACCATGATGTCGGCGGCCGGAATGCCGATTTCGGTGGCGATGATCTGCGCCCAGGTCGTCTCGTGGCCCTGTCCCGTCGATTTCGTCCCGACACGCGTGATGGCGGAACCGGTCGGATGAATCCTGATCTCGCAGCTATCGAACATGGCGATGCCAAGGATGTCGCAGTTCTTCGACGGCCCGGCGCCGACGATTTCGGTGAAGAACGAAACACCGACGCCCATGATCTCACGCGTCTTGCCTTCTTTGAAATCGGCTTGTCTCTGCTTCTGTTCGGCGCGAAGACCGATGTAGCCGATCTTCTCCATCGCCTGTTTCATGGCGGTGTGATAATCGCCGGAATCATATTCCCAGCCAAGCGCTGACTGATAAGGGAACTGCTCGCGCTTGATGAAGTTCTTCATCCGCAACTCGGCGGGATCCATGTTGAGTTTCTGGGCGAGAATGTCCATCGCCCGCTCGATGCAATAGGCGGCCTCCGTCACCCGGAACGAGCAGCGATAGGCCACGCCGCCCGGTGCCTTGTTGGTATAGACACCATCGACGCTCACATGCGCGACGGGGAAATCATAGGACCCGGTGACGATGTTGAAGAAGCCCGCCGGCCACTTCGACGGGTCGGCACAGGCGTCAAAGGCGCCATGATCGGCCAGCACATGAACGCGCAAGGCCTGCACCTTGCCATCCTTGCTGGCGGCGATTTCCGCCGTCATGTGATAGTCTCGGGCAAAGCTGGTCGCCGTCAGGTTCTCGATGCGATCCTCAACCCATTTGACCGGCACGCCCGTCACGATCGACGCCACGATGGCGCAGATGTAGCCCGGATAGGCGCCGACCTTGTTGCCGAAGCCGCCGCCGACGTCGGGTGAGATCACGTGGATCTTGTGCTCGGGGATCGTCGAGATCAGCGATGCCACGGTGCGGATGACATGCGGTGCCTGGAACGTTCCCCAGACTGTCAGTTCACCTTTGATCTTGTCAAAGGAGGCGAGCGCCTGACAGGTCTCGAGCGGTGATGGATGGGTGCGGTGATAGGAAATCAATTCCTTGATCGTCACGTCGGCCTTGCGGAAGGCGGCATCGGTCAGGTCCTTGTCGCCGACGGTCCATTCGAAGATGTGATTGTGGTGCTTGCGCGGCCCATGGGCGCCGGTGGTTTTGCCCTTCAGATCCTCGCGCAGTTCGGGTGCGTCCCTGGCCATCGCCTGGAACGGATCGACCAGCACAGGCAGCGACTGATAGTCGACCTCGACGGCCTCGACGCCATCGGCCGCGGCATAGCGGTCAGTGGCTACCACGAAGGCAACTTCCTGATTCTGGAACAGCACCTTGCCGTCGGCCAGTACCATCTGGACGTCGCCTGCGAGTGTCGGCATCCAGGCGAGATTGACACCTTTCAGGTCTTCCGCCGTCAGCACGGCCACAACACCTGGCACCTTCAGCGCCTTTTTGGTGTCGATCTTCTTCACCCGCGCATGGGCATAGGGCGAGCGCACGAAATCGCCATAGAGCATGCCCGGCAATTTCATGTCGTCGACGTAGTTACCCTTGCCCTGCGTGAAGCGCACGTCCTCGACGCGCTTCCTCTTGCAGCCCATGCCTTCGAGCTTGGCTTCGCGTTCGGCCCGGTTGGGGGACATGTCGTTCATTCTGCGGCCTCTTTGAATTCCTCGCCACGGAGCTTGGCGGCGGCATGTTGAATGGACTTCACGATGTTCTGGTAGCCGGTGCAGCGGCACAGGTTCCCGGAGATGCCGTAGCGGATTTCCTCTTCCGTGGGATTGGGAATTTCCTGCAGCAGACGGTGTGCGCGGACGATCATCCCCGGCGTGCAGTAGCCGCATTGCAGGCCATGCATCTGGCGGAAGCCCTCTTGCAGGGCACCGAGCGTGCCGTCGGCATTGGCCATGCCCTCGATGGTGCGGACATCGGACCCTTCCGCCTGCACCGCCAGCATGGTGCAGGACTTCACCGACTTACCGTCAAGATCGATGGTGCAGGCACCACAGTGGGTGGTCTCGCAGCCGATATGAGTTCCGGTGAGGCCGAGATTTTCGCGGATGAAATGGACCAGCAGCGTGCGCGGTTCGCACTGGCCTTCAACGGCCTTGCCATTCACCTTGAGTTTCACGTGGACTGTCGGCATGTTCATTCTCCTCATGCGCCGGCGCGTGCGATGGCGCGTTTCAGAGCGCGTGCCACATAGATTCCGCCGACGCTCACCCGGTATTCCGGCGTGCCCCGGGTGTCGTTCGCGGGGTCCATGATGCTTCGCGCGGCGGCAACTGCCTCAGTGACCGCCGCCTCATCGGGCACGCGTCCGACGAGCGCCTTGGCCGCCGCATCCGCCAGTAGCGGCGTGGGCCCAAGATTTGTCAGGGCGATGGAACAGGTCACAATCTTTCCGGCCTTCATCGTCAGAACGACGGCCGCTGCTGCGGTGGCGTAATCGCCAATTTTCCGTTTCAGCTTTTCATAGGCATAGGCCTGCTTCGGCGTGGCCGGAACTTCGATTGCGGTGACGATCTCGCCGGCCTTGAGGGCAGTCTCGTAGGTTCCCTTGTAGAAGGCGCGGGCCTTCACCATGCGCGGCTTGCCGGTGCCGGCAATGTGATAGGCCGCATCGAGCGCCAGCATGACGGCCGGCATGTCGTTGCCCGGATCACCATTGGCGACATTGCCGCCAAGCGTTCCGGCATAACGGATTTGCGGATCGGCGATCTGCTTTGCGGCCTCATGGAGGAGCGGACAATTCTTGCCGATCAATGCCGACGCCAGCACCTCGTGCTGTGTCGTCATAGCACCGATGAGGATGACCGCACCCACCTTCTTGATACCGCGTAGTGCCGCAATACCGCCGAGATCGACGAGGGCGGAGGGCTCGGTCACCCGCAGTTTCATCATCGGAAGCAGGCTATGGCCACCCGCCAGAATGCGCGCTCCTTCCGAACCGCGGAGCAGCTTCACGGCTTCCGAAACGGACTTCGGCCGGTGATAGTCAAATGAACCCGGTATCATCAGGCATGTCTCCCATCTTGAAAGCCCCTCTTGGCGGAGGACGTGGGGAATTCTGGTCACACGAGGAACAGCCGAGCAACATCGCCGGGGGGGGATTTGCACCAATCGTGGACTCTTGCACGAACGGCGGCATGTGCGGCACGAACTGCGAAAGGAAAGCCGCTAGGAGGCGGTACGCAGCCGAATCTTGTGCTGGAGGCCCAGCCGCGACTTCAATTCCGCATAATGCGTCCGGCTGACGGGGATCACCCGGGGCACGGAACCTCCGACTTCGACAACCGCCCCATCGCCTGACTTTCGCAGCGCCTTGACCCTGTCGACCGCAATCAAATGGCTGCGGTGAACCCGCATGAACTGGTTCTTGTCGAGCCGCGCTTCAACCTCGGTAATCGACCATGGCGAAAAATATTCGTGCCGTCCGTCATAGACCAGCGTGTAGTGGGTTGTCGCCTGGATGGCGACGATCTCGGCAGCCGGGACAAGCCGGGTGGCGCCTTCGCTCTCCACCGGCACCAACACGGCGTGTTGAGATTGGGGCCTCTGAGCCACATCAACGGGAGCGGCTGCGCCGGGCGCATCACCCGCCGGACGGCTTCTCTCCGGAATGAGATAGAGAAGGAAACCCCCGGAAACGATGAAGGCGAGAAAGGCGACAACAATCATCAACACATCGCTTGAAACTGACGGGCCGAGCACCCTTACCGGTTGTGGACTTGGCATGACCTGCATGCCCATCATCGCCATATAGTGCATGCCTGAGACTGCGAGGCCAAAAATGAGGGAACTCATCGCCAGTGTCAGATGCCGGATATGCGCTTCAAAAATGCGCAAGGCTCCGTAGCTTGAGGCCACCGCGACGACTGCCGCCGCCAGTACAAATCGCATGTCGTGATGCAGCATGAGGCTGCCTGTGATGGCATGCATGCCGAGATAGTGCATGCCGACAATGCCGGCCCCCATGATCGCGGCGGCAAGTGCCGCAATCAGCCTATTGGATGAACCATTGCTGACCAGAAAAGCGGCTATGCCGACAACGAGCACGCACAGCATGAAAGACAGCAGTGTGAGGAGAACAGAATACTGAGCACCATCGGGCAGCTGGTCGGCCAGAATGCTGACATAATGCATGGTCCTGATACCGAGCCCCAGCGACC
>JANPCA010000016.1:0-5552 GCA_031430715.1 Hyphomicrobiales bacterium
AAGAAGCTCGGGCTGCCCGTCCAGATGGAGGGCTATGCGCCGCCCACCGATCCGCGCATGAACGTCATTCGCGTCGCCCCCGATCCGGGGGTCATCGAGGTCAACATTCATCCGGCCTCGACATGGGAGGACTGCGTGATCACCACGCAGACGGTTTACGAAGAGGCGAGGCAAACCCGGCTCGGGGCCGACAAGTTCATGATCGACGGCCGCCAGAGCGGAACCGGCGGAGGCAACCATGTGGTGCTCGGCGCCGCGACGCCGCTCGACAGTCCATTCCTCAGGCGGCCCGATCTGTTGAAGAGCGTCATCATTCATTGGCAACGCCACCCGAGCCTGTCCTATCTCTTCTCAGGCATGTTCATCGGGCCGACCAGCCAGGCGCCGCGCATCGACGAGGCGCGCCACGACGGGCTCTATGAACTGGAAACCGCCTTGGCGCAGATGCCGGCTCCGGGGCAAGGGGCGGCACCCGCACCCTGGCTGGTGGACCGGCTGCTGCGCAACCTGCTCGCCGACGTCAGCGGCAACACGCACCGCGCCGAAATCTGTATCGACAAGCTCTATTCGCCTGACGGTCCGGCCGGCCGCCTGGGGCTGATCGAGTTCCGCGGCTTCGAGATGCCGCCCGATGCGCGCCTGAGTCTGGCGCAACAGGTGTTGATCCGGGCGCTGGTGGCGCGGCTGTGGCATGCGCCGTTGTCAGGCCCCCTCACCCGCTGGGGCACCACGCTGCACGACCGTTTCATGCTGCCGCACTATGTCTGGGAAGACTTCCTCGACGTGCTGCGCGATCTGGATGATCATGGTTTTACTTTCCGCCCCGAGTGGTACGAGGCTCAGGCCGAGTTCCGCTTTCCCCGTTGCGGCGAGGTCGAATACGAGGGTGTTCATCTCGAATTGCGGCAAGCGCTGGAGCCTTGGCATGTACTGGGTGAGACAGGCGCCATCGGCGGCACGGTGCGCTACACCGACAGTTCGGCCGAGCGTCTGCAAGTCAAACTGACGGCCTCCGACCCCGAACGCTATATCGTCGCCTGCAACAGGCGGCGCGTGCCGCTCAAGAAAGCGGGCATCAATGGCGTGGCGGTGGGCGGCGTGCGCTTCAAGGCGTGGCAGCCGGCCCTGGCGCTGCATCCCGTGCTTCCTGTCAATGCACCGCTCACCTTCGACATCTTCGATACCTGGAATGGGCGGGCGCTGGGCGGCTGCGTCTATCATGCCGCGCATCCCGGCGGACGGGCCTATGACACGTTTCCCGTCAACGGCAACGAAGCCGAAGCGCGCCGCCTTGCGCGCTTCGAGGCGCGCGGCCATACTCCCGGTCCTTACTCACCGCCACTTGAAGAGACGCATGGCGAGTTCCCCATGACGCTCGACTTGCGGCGCCCAGCCGGACTGCCGTGAATGCCTTTTCGCCCAAGTCCGGCCCGCCCTGTCCCCGCCGCCCGGCTGCTGGCCTCGTACCGGACCATGGAGGGCGTGCCTGACGAGTTGATGGCAAGCGACGGCGCGATCCGTCCGGTGTGGGCCGGTCTGATCGATGCCATCGCCACCATGAAGCCGCAGGAACTGGCCGGCCGCTTTGCGCGCGGCGACCAATATCTGCGCGACGCGGGTGTTTTCTACCGCCGTTATGGGCCACCGGATTCAGCCGAGCGCGACTGGCCCTTGAGCCACATGCCGGTGCTGATCGCCGAGGCGGAATGGATAGCGATCAGCGCCGGCCTGATCCAGCGCGCGGAGTTGCTGGAACGGGTGGCCGCTGATCTTTATGGAGACAACCGGCTTGTCGCCGACGGGCATTTGCCCGCGGCCCTGGTCGCGGAAAATCCCGAATGGCTCAGGCCCCTCGTGGGCGTCAAGCCGCGCTCAGGCCATTTCCTGCATTTCGTTGCTTTCGATATCGGACGGGGACCGCAAGGACAGTGGTGGGTGATCGGCGACCGGACGCAGGCGCCATCGGGAGCCGGTTTCGCGCTGGAGAACCGCATCGCCACGGCGCGCATCTATTCCGATCATTTCGCGCGCAGCAATGTGCACCGGCTGGCAGGATTCTTCCGCGGTTTCCGCGACGCCCTGCAGGGCATGCGCGAGGGCGTCGACAGCCGGGTCGGCATTCTGACGCCCGGGCCGATGAACGATACCTATTTCGAGCACGCCTATATCGCGCGCTACCTCGGCTTCATGCTTCTCGAGGGCGAAGACCTGACCGTGCGCGATGGTCAGCTCATGGTGCGCACCGTGGCGGGGCTGAAGCCCGTCAATGTCTTGTGGCGGCGCCTCGATGCCCAATGGGCCGATCCGCTTGAGCTCGACGAGACGTCGCGGCTTGGCACGGCTGGTCTACTTGGTACGGTGCGGGCCGGAAACCTTAGTCTTGTGAACGCACTCGGCTCGGGTGTTCTCGAAACGCGGGCCCTTCTGGCTTTCCTGCCGCGCATCTGCTCCACCCTGATGGGCGAGCCGCTAGTCCTTCCCAATGTCGCGACGTGGTGGTGCGGCCAGCCAGCTGAGCGCGAATACGTCAAGGCGAATGTGGCGCGCATGGCCATCGGCAATGCCCATGCCACGCGCCCGCTCTTCGACCTTGACGAGGTTTCGGCCATCGGCGGACGCTTCAACCGCGACATGAAGCAGAGCGTCGCGGATTGGATCGATGAAGGTGGGGGCCAGCTCGTCGGCCAGGAAGCCGTGACGCTCTCGACGACGCCGGCCTTCGCCGGACATGGGCTGGCGCCGCGCCCCATGAGTCTGCGCATGTTCCTGGCGCGCACCGTTGATGGCTGGCAGGTGATGCCGGGCGGTTTCGCGCGGATCGGCCGCGGCGGCTCTTCCGCCGCTCTCGCCCTGCAGCGCGGCGGTTCCACGGCGGACGTGTGGATCGTCAGTGCAAAGACTGTTCCGGCCGACAGCATGATGGCCACGGGTGACACACCCTACAGCCGCCAGCAGCCCGCCGTGCTGCCAAGCCGGGCCGCCGACAACCTTTTCTGGCTTGGGCGCTATGTCGAGCGCGCCGAATTCACCATCCGGCTGCTGCGCGCCTATCATTTACGTCTGGCGGAATCGGCGTCTCCCGAAACGCCGCTGCTTGCGCATGTCGCCATCGTCCTCGAAGCCCTCGATGCCGATCCGTCGCAGGGCCTGCCGCCGGGCATCGCCATGACGCTGGCGTCCGCGTCGGCTGCCGCGGGCCATGTGCGCGACCGTTTCTCGGTCGACGGCTGGCTGGCGCTGCACGATCTCGCCAAGACCGTGCGCCAGATGAGTGCCACGGCCAAACCCGGCGACGACATGGCGCGCGCCATGGGCGTGCTGCTGCGCAAGCTTTCGGGTTTCTCGGGCTTGGTCAACGACAACATGTACCGCTTCACCGGCTGGCGTTTCCTGAGCATCGGCCGCTCGCTCGAACGCGCCGCGGCGCTGGCGCGGTTGCTTGCCGCTTTCGCCGACCCGCAAGCGCCCGACGGCAGTCTCGATCTCGCCGTGGAAGTGGCCGATAGCGCGATGTCGCACCGCACGCGCTTCGCAGTCTCCACCACTCGCGCCACCGTCATCGACCTGCTGGCGCTCGACCCGCTGAACCCGCGCGCCGTCATGTATCAGCTCAACGACATCTCGACCCATACCGGCTTCCTGCCCGAAGCGGAACACCGCGGGCCATTGTCGCCGCTGCAGCGGACCATGCTGCAAACCCATACCAAGCTTGCCGTTCAGACGGCCGAGACGCTCAGCACCGAGGCGCTGACCGAACTCGGCAATGACTTCGCCAAGATCTCGACTCAACTCTCCGCGACGTATCTCGCCTAGACGGTCAAACATGCTTTACGACGTCACGCTCCGCATCGCCTACGACTACGACAACGCGGCCGATGCCAGCCGCCAGATCATGCGCCTCATGCCGTTGGAGCTTGCCGCCGAGCAGCGTCTCATTGCCGGGGCGCAGACAGTCGAGCCCAAGCCCCAGGAATGGACCAACCGGACCGATTTCTTCGGCAACCGGCATGTCGAGCTGAGTTTTACACAGGCGCACCGCAAGATCATTTTCACGATGCAGTCGCGCGTCGAGCGGTTCGGGGCGGAGCTGCGCAAAAGCCGGACGGCACGGATGTCGGAACTCCCCGCGGAGATTGCCGCCTATCGCGCACTTGACAATTGCGCCCCGCATCACTTTCTCGGGCGTTCGCCACGCGTGCCGCTTGAGCGGCCGACGACGGACTACGCACGGAAGCTGACCGCCAAAGATCCAAGTATCTTCGATGCCATCACGATCATCGGCACGGCGCTGCACGGCGACATGCATTATGACCCGGAGGCGACGACGGTCGAGACGCCGATGCTCGAAGCCTTCGAGCGCCGCCACGGCGTTTGCCAGGACTATTCACACGTGATGATCGCAGCCTTGCGTGGTATCGGGATTCCGGCCGGCTATGTCAGCGGCTTCCTGCGCACCATTCCGCCGCCCGGCCAGCCCCGGCTGGAAGGGGCCGATGCCATGCACGCCTGGGTGCGGGCCTGGGCCGGGCATGAAACGGGCTGGGTCGAATTTGACCCCACCAATGCCGTTCTGGCCGGTGCCGATCATATCGTGGTGGCGCGCGGCCGCGATTACTCCGATGTCGCTCCAGTCAAGGGCATCATGAGGACCTATGGTAAGCACAGCAGTAAGCAGTCGGTGGATGTGATTCCAGTGGCCCGCCCGAACGGCGTGGAGTGATCTTCACTGCTCACCGTGAATCAGGCCATGCACAAAGGCCAGTTTTCCGAAGATTGTCCCGGAGAGCACGAAGGGGTAAAAATCGCTGTTGCCGATGGAGCGGTTGACGGCGTTCATCGCCACGGTCAGCGGGATCCAGGCATCGATCAGCGCTTTGAAATTGGTCTCGCCATAGGGTCCGCCTTCAGCTTTGGCGGAAACATCCAAGCCATAGGCCTGGGCGGTCTCTAGGCCATCAACGATATGAAAATAATGCGCCCAAGTCTCGGCGAAATCCTCCCAGGGGTGCGATGCCGCATAGGCGCTGACAAAGGATTGCGCCCAATTTGGCGGCGGCCCCATCTGGTAGTGACGGCCCAGGGCTTGCGAATAATTGTCACGCTCGTCGCCGAAAAGTGGCCTGAAGGCGGCCAGATTTTGGCTGCCGGCAATCAGCCGGTCCCAATAATAGTGCCCAACCTCATGGCGGAAATGGCCGATGAGCGTGCGGTAGGGCTCGCCCATCGACACCCGGTGTTCTTCACGCAGCGCATCGTCCGCCTCGGCGATGTTGATGGTGATCACGCCATTGTCATGGCCGGTCGTGACGCGTTCGCCGCTGCCGTCCCAGGCCAGCACATCGGCCTTGAATTCAAAACGCAACGAGGGCGGCGCGCCCGCACCGGATTCCGTCGAGGCCTCGTAGCCCTCGACATGGCCGTATCCGTAGGCGGCTGGATTACCCAGGTCAGGAACGATCGCCGCGAGCGCCACGGCCGATCCCAGCGGAGCGGAGCCGGCTTCGAAACGAAGATCGGGACCTAGCTGCGGGTACAGATCGGGGCGCTCCGCG
>JANPCA010000017.1:0-12871 GCA_031430715.1 Hyphomicrobiales bacterium
CAGACCGCCGGTTTCAACCAGTCCGGTGACAAGCTCACCGTCACGCCAGGCCGGGCAATCCCTGAAGGTGGCTACTTCTGGGTTTCCGTTGATTATGCCGGTATTCCCGATGCGCTGCCCGATCCTACGGCGCCGGGCGATGATCTGTATCTCGGCTGGTTCAAGTATCGCAAAGCATCTTATGTTGTGAGCGAGCCGGTGGGGGCGTCGAGTTTCTTTCCGGCCAATGACGAGCCGACCGACAAGGCCACTTTCACCTTTGGCATCACCGTGCCGGCGGGATTTACCGGTGTCGCCAACGGCGCCTTCATCGGGTCGAAGCCGGTGGGGTCCAAGCGGCGCTTCATCTGGGCCATGCTGCAACCGATGACCACCTGGCTGGCGACCGTCCATGTCAACAAGTTCAATCTGAGCTTAAGCAGGGCGCGCGGCGGCACGCCGATCCGCGTTTATTCGCCAGAAGGCTTGCCGCAAACCCACATCGATGCCTATGCGAAAGCCGGCGAAATGATCGGTTACTTTGAAACGAAGATCGGTAACTATCCGTTCGCCAGCTATGGCTCGGTCGTCGTCGAGGATCCGATCCTCTATTACGCGCTTGAGACGCAGGCCATGTCGACCTTCCCGGCGCGCGACAATCCGCCCAGCGAGGAACTCGTGGCCCATGAGCTGGCGCATCAATGGTTCGGCAATTCCATCTCGGTGGCAAAATGGGCCGACCTGTGGATTGCCGAGGGCTCGGCCACCTATTTCGAAGTGCTGTGGCCAAACCGCAATGACCCGGCGGCCTTCGATGCGGCCATGCTCGACATCTACGACTACGTGGTGGATCAGCAATTGGGGCCAGCCGTGGTCGATGCGCCCGTGGATCTGTTCTCGGACCGCACCTATTACCGGGGTGCCGCGGCACTTTATGCGTTGCGCCTCAAGGTCGGCGACCGGGTCTTTTTCGAAACCATGCGCCACTTCGCGCAGGACAATCGCGGCGGCAACGTGACCTCGGAAGATTTCATCCGGACCGCCGTCCGCTTCAGCGGCGATGGTTCGGTGCGCCCGCTGCTCAATGCCTGGCTCTACGAGACCGCCGTGCCAGCCCTGCCAGGCATGGCAAACCGTACCGCCAAACGCGGACCCGTGCCACGGCCGCGTATCGCCGGAATGCGCTGCAACGATGCGTCTTGCGAAAGGCAATAGACTCTAGAACTCGATCCCGGCCTGGGCCTTCACGCCCGACCGGAAGGGATGTTTCACCTGTTCCATTTCGGTGACGAGGTCGGCGATGTCGATCAACTCGTCCTTGGCGTTGCGGCCGGTGATGACGACATGCTTGTCCGTGGGCTTGTTTTTCAGCACACTGATGACCTCGTCGAGGGCCAGGTAGTCGTAGCGCAGCACGATGTTGAGTTCGTCGAGCAGCACCATCTTGTAGTCCGGGTCGGCGATCATCTTTTTCGCTTCTTCCCATGCGGCGCGGGAGTGGGCGATGTCGCGCTCGCGGTCCTGGGTTTCCCAGGTGAAGCCTTCGCCCATGGCCTTGATGGTGACAAGCTCGGGGAATTTCTCCAGCACGGTGCGCTCGCCCGTGCCCCAGGCGCCCTTCACGAACTGGATGACTCCCGTTTTCATGCCGTGGCCGATGCAGCGGAAGACCATGCCGAAGGCGGCCGTCGACTTGCCTTTGCCCTTGCCGGTGTGGACGATGAGCAGGCCTTTCTCGATGGTCTTGCCCGCCATGATCTTGTCGCGGGCGGCTTTCTTCTTGGCCATTTTCTCGTGATGACGGGCGTTGTCGTTGTCGTTTTCACTATCGGTCATGGGGCAAGCTCCTTCAGGACATCATAGGCTGAATTGAGGCGCGGGCTCCACAGGCCCCGTGTGGCGGCCTCGAGGAAGCGCCCGGCGATTTCCTTGAGCGCCGCGGGATTGTTGGCCCGGATGAAATCGCGGGTTTCGCGGTCGGCGATGAAGGCATCGTAGGCAAGATCGAAGTGATGGGTCTTGACCGCGCCCGTGGTGGCGGCGAAGGCAAACATGTAGTCGACGGTGGCGGCGATTTCGAAAGCCCCTTTGTAGCCGTGGCGTTTCACGCCGGCGATCCATTTGGGATTGACCACGCGCGAACGCATGACGCGGCCCACTTCCTCCTCGAGGGTGCGGATCAGTGGACGCCCGGGGCGGGAATGGTCATTGTGATAGACGCGTGGTTGTTTGCCCGAGGCCTGTTCCACTGCGGCACTCATGCCGCCCTCGAACTGATAGTAATCATCCGAGTCGAGCAGGTCGTGCTCGCGGTTGTCCTGATTGTGGACGACGGCCTCGATGCGCTTCAGGCGCTCGGTGAAGGCCGCCACATCATTGATGCCGTGGGCCTTGGCGCCATAGGCATAGGCGCCCCAGGTGACGTAAACCGCGGCGAGGTCGGCGCGGTCCGTCCATATTTTCCCGTCGATGAGCGCCTGGAGCCCAGCGCCATAGGCACCGGGCTTCGAGCCGAAGATGCGGTAGCCGGCCATGTCGCGGGCCTGTTCCGGGGCGATGCCCGAGGCTTCGAGGTTTGCAGCTTCAGTCTTCATGCGGTGGGCGATGGGGTTATCCGTTTCGTCCTCATCGAGCGCACCCACGGCGCGCATGGCCTTGTCGAGCAATTCGATCTGAGCTGGAAAGGCATCGCGGAAGAAACCCGAAATGCGCAAGGTGACATCGACGCGCGGGCGGCCGAGCCTGGCCAGGGGCAAGATGTCGAAACCGGTGACGCGCCAGCTCGATGGCTCCCAGACGGGCGCGGCGCCGATCAGCGCCAGGGCCTGGGCGATGTCATCGCCGCCGGTCCGCATGTTGGACGTTCCCCAGGCGGAAAGTCCAAGAGAAACAGGATATTGGCCAAAATCCTGAAAGTGGCGGATGAGCAGGTCCTCGGCGGATTTTTGGCCAAGCGTCCAGGCGGTTGGGGTGGGCACCGTGCGGTTGTCGAGGGAATAAAAATTGCGGCCCGTGGGGAGAACATCGAGGCGGCCACGGGTAGGAGCACCGGAGGGTCCGGGGGCGACGAAGCGGCCGGCGAGGCCGCACAGGAGGGCGGCGATTTCGTTTGGGCCGCTGGCGCGCAGCGCGGGGCGGATGTGGCCGTCTATCTTCTCTAGGACCATCGCTGTTCTAGTCCCGTCATGCCAGCGAAGGCTGGCATCCCGCTTCTCTGCCGGTGAAGAAAGCTGGACCCCAGCTTTCGCTGGGGTGACGGCAAGAAGGGGGGTGACGGCAAGAAGGGAAGCTGCATGAAGTTCCAGCCGTTCCACGGTATCACCATTGCTGCGCCAGGGGTCTTTCGAGAGCAAGGTGAGATCGGCGGGTTTCGGGCCACTCCATGGCTCACCCATGTCGCACGTCAATGGATCGAATTCGCCGAAGCCGAAGTCGTTGCTCAGGGCACGGATCAATGACTGATCTCCGCCTTCGCCGGTGCCGCGCGGAACCCTTGTCAGGGCCACCAGCAGATCGGTTTCGAGGCGGCCCTCGGGCGATTGACCGAGGATGTGGAGGCCATCGCGGATCTGGGCTTCCTTCAAATCGCAGAGATAGGAATCGAGACGCTGCAGATCGGCATCGTCATCGCCAGTAAAGCCGGCGTCGAGGTCGAGGCGCTGGCTGCGGGTCAGGTCGAGAATACCGCGCTTCAGGGCGGCGAGGCGGCGGCGGTCCAGCCCCGAGGCCAGATAATATTCATCGACCAGGGCTTCGAGATCCTTGAGCGGTCCGTAGGTTTCGGCACGCGTCAAGGGCGGCGTCAGGTGATCGATGATGACGGCACCGCTGCGGCGCTTGGCTTGGGTTCCCTCGCCGGGATCATTGACGATGAAGGGATAGAGCTGCGGCAATGGCCCGTGGGCGATTTCGGGATAGCATTCAGCCGACAAGGCATTGGCTTTGCCGGGCAGCCATTCGAGATTGCCGTGCTTGCCGTTGTGGATGAGCGCGTGGACGCCGAAATGGTGGCGGAGCCAGAAATAGAAAGCGAGATAACCGTGCGGCGGTACGAGCGCCGGGTCGTGATAGGTGGATTTCGGATCGATGTTGTAGCCGCGCGCCGGCTGGATGGCGACGGCGGCATTGCCATAGAGCCGGACGGCGAGATGGAAGGCGCCACCGGCGAAGAAGGGATCGCGTTCCGGCGCCCCCCAGCGGGTGGTGATCTGTGTGCGGACGGTCTCGGGAAGGGCATTGAAATGGGCGAGGTATTCTACATGCGCCAGCGCTGGGCCGCTCGTGTCCCGTGTTGCGGCGTTGGTTGTGCCGTTCTGCAGGTGCTCAATGATGCCGTTACCGGTGGCGGGATATTGCGCGACTGCGTAACCCTCGCGCCGCAGGGCATCGAGGATCGCCACGGTGCTGGCGGGCGTGTCGTAACCGACGCCGTTGGCGATGCGGCCGTCCTTGTTGGGGTAATTGGCGAGGATGATCGCCACCTTGCGTTCTGCCGCCGGCGTGCGGCGCAGGCGCACCCAGCTGACGGCGAGGTCCGCCACGTAGTCCACACGGTCCGGCACTGGCCTGTAGGTGACGACCCGGCATTGGGTCGCTTCATGCCAGTGCGAATCGGATTTGAACGAGATGGCGCGCGACATGATGCGGCCGTCGAGTTCGGGGAGCGCGACATTCATGGCGAGGTCACGGGGGCCGAGGCCTTGCGCGTTCGCCCGCCAGTTTTCTTCCGGCGACCCGGCCAGCACCACTTGCAGCACCGGGCAATCATGGATCGACAGCGGATCGCCGCCGCCACCCGAGGCCACGGCAAAGCTGGTGGCATTCAGGATGATGTCCGGCTCGGCATTGGCCAGTTCACTGGCGATGAGATCGGCGCTTGCCCGGTCTTTCAGGCTCGCCACATAGATGGCCTTACAGCCGATGCCGCGCTGATCGAGCGCCCCAATGAGGGCATCGATGGGCGCGGTCTGGGCACCTTCCAGCACCGAGCGGTAGAAGGTGATGACGGCGAGTGGCCGGCCGGTTGAATTTGTGTCGCGGTAGACTCCGGCTTTGGGCAATTCCCTGGCGGGCGGTGGGGCGGGCGCTCCGTTCAGCAAGTGGCGGCAATAGTCGAGAAACGATGCGGCGTTTTCGGCGCCGCCCAGGACCAGGTATTGGCGGAGCCTTTCGCATTGGTGTGGCGGCAGCGTCGAGCGGGCGGTGAGTTCGGAGTCGGGATCCGAATCACCGGGCAGGACGGCAAGGGCAATGCCGTTGTTGCGCGCCAGGGATTCGACCCGGTCGAGGCCGTAGGTCCAGTAGGAGGCGCCGCCCAGCAGCCGCAGCACGATGAGCCTCGCTTTCGAAAGGGTCTTCTCGAGGTAGAGATCGACCGAGAGGTTATGCTGGAGCTGCAGCAGATTGGCGAGGCGGAGCGGCAGGCCATTGTGAGCGCGGGCCAGGGCTGCCAGTTCGCTATCCGCAGCCGAGAGCACCACGAGGTCGGCGGATGACTGGTTGAGGTCGATGGCCTCGGGGGCGCCATCGATGATGCCGGAGGTGGTGGCGAGAAGGTGCACCTTCCTTGCTCTCGTGGTTCGTCACCCCAGCGCAAGCTGGGGCCCCGCTTCTTTCCTCGAGACAGGAAGAGCAGCGGGATGCCAGCCTTCGCTGGCATGACGGAATTGGGGGAGGGTGGTCATCTTACTCATCCGCGCAGCGAGGCTTCGATGGCGGCACGATCCATGTATTTTTCGCCGATGACGACGAGTCTGGTGCGGCGCGCTTCGCCCGTTTTCCAGGGGCGGTCGAAATACGAATTGAGCCGCGGCCCCACCGCCTGCACCAACAGGCGCGCGTTGGCGCCCGTCACACCGGCAAAACCCTTGAGACGCAGGATGCCGTGTGTCTGAATCGTCCGCTCGATGCGTTTCAACAGGCCATCGCGGTCGGCTGTTTCCGCGAGTGAGACGATGAACGTGACAAAGTCGTCATGGTCGTGCTGGGTCTCGCCCTCCATCTCGTGGTGCGACTGGCGGTTGCCCAAGTCATCCTCGGCGGCGGCCTTGACACCGAGGAGTGCGCCGATGTCCATGGCGCCGTGGCGGGTGTGCACAAGGCGGGTGCCGGCGCGGACCTTGTTCTTGAGACTGTTCGTCACCTCGTTCTGTTCACCAGCATCAAGCAGATCGGTTTTGTTGACGATCACCATGTCGGCGCAGTTGAGCTGGTCCTCGAAGAGTTCCGCGATGGGGTTCTCGTGGTCGAGATTTGGATCGGCCGCACGTTGCGCGGCAACGGCGTCTTCGTCATCGGCAAAGCGGCCCTCCGCGAGCGCCTTGGCATCGACCACGGTGATAACGCCATCGACCGTGACGCGCGACCTGATTTCCGGCCAGTTGAAGGCACGCACCAGCGGTTGCGGCAGGGCCAGCCCCGAGGTCTCGATAACGATGTGCTGGGGCGGGTCGGCGCGATCCAGAAGCTTCTTCATGGTGGGGACGAAATCGTCGGCAACCGTGCAGCAGATGCAGCCATTGGCCAATTCGATCACGTCCTCCTCGCGGCACAGGGCATCGCCGCAGCCCTTGAGGATTTCGCCGTCGACGCCGATATCGCCGAACTCGTTGATGATGAGGGCGATGCGGCGGCCTTGGGCGTGTTCCAGCATGTGGCGAATCAGCGTGGTCTTGCCAGCGCCCAGGAAGCCGGTGATGACCGTGGCCGGGATTTTCTGCGGTATCATGAGGTTTGTGCGTCCGGAGCGTAGCGGTTGAGGGCAATCCCTAGGAAGATGCCGATGAGCGACCAGAAGATGGCGTTGGCGGCGATGGAATTCGCGGCAAAAGTGGCGGCCAGATTGGGCGGCACGGCGCTTTCGTGGGTGACGGGAGCGGGGGCGCCGATCACATGCGGCAAGCCGATCAAGGCGACGGCCAGCGCCAGGGCCCAGGTCTCCCGCCTTCTGGCGATGAGGTAGAGGCCTCCTCCGGTGGCGGCGATGGTGCCGAGCCACCAAAACTGGCGCAAGGCGAGATCGCCCGCCGGCATGCCGGGCAATTCAGGCGGCAGTCCAGCGGCCGGTGCCAGCGTCACCGCCAGGAAGCCGCACAGGCCCCAGATGACGCCATTCGACCGGGTGAGCGGCAGACCGCTCAGCATCGAGACACTGGCGAGCAGGGCGGCGAAGGCGGCTCCCGTCATGGCTGCGGTTGCGGTCGTCGCCAATGTCCTTTGCCAGCCGTCGGCAGGTGCCCAGTCCTCTTCCTCGGGCGCCGGCGCTTCCGCCGCCGCGGCCTGTTCATGGCCATGGCCGGCCTTCTCATAGGTTTCGGCTGCAAGGATGAGGGGCGTCAGCCGCACATGCTGGATGGCGCCCATGATCAACCCCGCCGCGATCCCGGCCAGGAGCGCGGCGAGCAGAACTCGCCCGATCATTTTCCTACAACCGGTCTAGTGGCAGGGGAAACCGATGGCGTGGCGCGTGTCGTGGGCGGTGTTGTGGGCCACCGCCATGTCCGACAGGCCGACGCTGAAGAGCAGCGTGGCGCCGGCGGCCATGAGTGCGAAGCCAGCGGCAATGCGCTGCGAAATTGAAATCGAGACTGTAGTAACGGTCATGAACACCCTCCGTGCGACCAGTTGGTTTCGGGCAAGGCCCGTCGTCTTTCGCGTGGCAGGTCTCCTGACTCGCGGGTCTTAAGATTTTGACGGCCTTCCCGGTTGCCCAGTGGCCAATCCTGCCAAAATCCTCACCGCTCACAGTTGCGGGGGCAGTCACGGATTTGGCCCCGATTGGGTCATCCTCACCGTGTTCCCTGTTCGGCCCTCGGCCTTCCGGCTCAGGGCACCACACAGGAATGCTTGTCGCAGGTTGCCGGGGGGTTCGTCAACACATGAAAACCGGGCACTTGTCCGAAAACGGCACGGCTCACGCCGCGGCGTTAAGGCTTTGCAAACGCAATCGGGCCACGCCGGAAACCCGGCTTTAACCCTAATCTTCCCATACTGCCGGGCATGAGCGTCCGTACAGTTCTTCTCGCGTCTGTTTGTTCCGCGTTTCTTGCTGCAAGCGCAGCTGTAGCCGGTCCGGCAGCCGTCTCACAAGACGACAAACTGGTTTCGCAGGCCTACAAGGCGCTGCAGGTCGGCGATGCCGCCGCCGCGGTCACCGCCTATACGCAGGCCATCGAGTCGCGGAAGCTCCAGCCGGAAGTGCTGGCCAACGCGCTGTTGAACCGCGGTCTCGCCTTTCAGCGGCTCAACGAGCATGAGCATGCGGTCGACGACTATACGGCCGCCATGCGCATCGATGCGATGTCCGGCAAACTCCGCGCCCTGGCGCTGTACAATCGCGGGCTGTCGCTGCAGCGCCTGCACCGCAATTCCCAGGCGGTCGAGGACTATACCAGCGCGCTGTTCCTCGACAGTCAGTTCAGTCATGCCTATTACAGCCGCGGCACGCTGCTGCGCGACAGCGGCCAGCATCTGTTCGCGCTGGCTGATTTCGACAAGGCCATCCGCTTCAACTATCCCGAACCGGCGCGCGTCTATTTCGCCGAGGCCGTCACCTTCGAAAAGCTGCGGCGCAGGCAAGAGGCGCGTCTGGCGCTTGACAAGGCGCTCGCGGCCAATCCGGACTATGAGCCAGCCAAGCAGCGCCTCGCCCTTCTGGACGGCAAGCAGGTGCCACTGCTGCAGGTGGCCTCCGCCGACCAGATCGCCACGGCGGCGGTAACTCCCGCCAAGCCGCAACTGCCCGTCGCCCAGGCGCCATCGGCGGTGCTTCTGGAAGAGGGGACCGCTCGCGGCGAGACCGGGAAGATCAGCGACCGGGTGCCCGCCGAGCAGACTCCCGTCAAGGTCATTCCTGTTTCAGCGCAAGTCGAGGAAACCGAAAAGATCATCGCGGTCGAAGAGGTTCCGCCCGACGCGCCGGAACAGGCGTCGGCAGAACCGGAAAGCGCCACGATCGCCGTTCCCGCCGGGAAGATCAGCGGCTGGTCGGTGCAGCTTGCCTCCGCCGCCAGCGAGAATGCCGCGTGGTCGACATGGAAGAAGATCAAGGCGCGGCACAAGGCGCTCGCCGCCAAGGAACCGGTCGTGGTGCGCGCCGACCTTGGCAAGAAAGGCGTGTTCTATCGCGTCCGTCTGGTCGGCTTCGAAAAGCAATCCGACGCCAACAGCGAATGCGCCAAGCTCAAGTCCAAGGGCGTGCGCTGTTTTATCAGTAAGGCGGCATCCTGACCGGGCAACGTTAATTGCCCTCGGGACAATCGGCTAAGAATGTCGAGTTTGCCTTAGCGGCATTCTAACGGGATCGTCATATGTTACACGTCATGGAGTGAAACCGATGACGATGCTTGCCGATTTTCAGCGGCTGATGCAGCCCGAGGGCGATGCGGCGCCGGACAGTTTGGCGGAACGTGCTGCCACCGACGGTGGCGGCCATCCTGGCATCTCTTCGGCGTTTCAACGGGCCAACGCGGCCTTGATCCATGAATTGATCGCCCGCATTCATGCCCAGTTGCCGGAATTCTTCGAGTATCTGGTGATCGACATACTGCTCGCCATGGGCTACGGCGGGCGGCGGCGCGACATGGCACAGCGCTTAGGGCGAACCGGTGACGGCGGCATCGACGGGCTTATCGCCCAGGACGAGCTCGGCCTCGACTTGATCTACATTCAGGCCAAGCGGCTGAAGCCGGGGTCGGTGGTTCCCGTTTCGGAGGTCCGCGATTTCGTCGGCAGCCTCGATGCCAGGCACGCGGCCAAGGGCGTGTTCGTCACCACCAGCCATTTCTCGCCACAATCGATCGAGTTCTGCGGGCAGATTTCGCGCCGCGTGGCGTTGATCGGCGGCACGCGGCTGGCCGAACTCATGATCCGCCACAACATCGGCGTCAAAGTGAAAGAGACCTATCAGTTGAAGTGGGTCGATGCCGATTACTTCGTGCCCTCGGCCCTGATGCGGATGCATGAAATGATGGCCGCCTCGATCCAGCCGCGGAGATAGCCGGCGGCGCGCAGGGCGGCACTGCCGGCATCGTCGTAAACGGCGATCATCTCGCAGATCACGCCAAAGGTCAGTCCCTGGCTGGCGCAATCGATGGCCATGGCTTCTTCGTCACCCAAAATGCGGAAGCGCGAACCGGACGCCTGGCGCCAGACGATCAATTCGGTTTTCTGCGCCATGTCTTCCGGCGGCGGCGGCGCCTCGCCGCATTTGAGACTGGCCCACAAGCTGGTGACATTGGTGGTGACGGCAAAGCGGTGCACGGTGGGCGCGATGCCGAGGATGACCTCGCCGAAATCCTCCGGCTTGATGGCGGCGGCATCGGCCATGGTGCAGACCGGCGCCTCGGGCCCGTCGAAGGCGTCGTTGAGGGCACGTTCCAAGAGCGCCAGTTCGGCCACTTCCGGATGGCGGCGGTAGTGGGGTGCGGTATCGAGGAATTCCGGCAGATGGCGCGAGAACCAGCGGGCGTTGGGCTGATCCGAGGGGTGGGCGGCGCTGTAGCTTTCGGCCAGTTCGCGGAAGCGCACGTCGCCCAGATAGGTTCTGAGTTTCTCGTAGTCGTTCTGGAGGAATTCGGTGAGCCTGAGGCCATAGGCGGTGCGGTAGACGCCGAGCCGGTCGAGGCGGGTCCCCAAGGGTGGGGCGGCGATCAGGTGATCGGCGCCCGAGGTTTTACCGAGGATGGCGCGTTGCACTTCGGCCTGCAGCGTTGCGAGTTTGGTCATAAGCTTTGGTGCTCCGGTGCCAGGACTCGGGCGGCAATCGCCCGGGCCTGATCCAGTTCGGCAAGGAGATCGGCCAGGGGCGGAATGTTGCCATCGCGCTCGATCATCGTCGAGACAGCACCAAAGCGCTCCAGCGCCTTGCCATAGAGCTTCCAGACAGCCTCGCAGACGGCGGCGTCATGGGTGTCGATCAGGCAGCTTTCGCCCTCGCTGTGGCCGGCCAGATGGAACTGGACGACGCGGTCCCTGGGGACCGCATCAAGGAACGAGCCTGTATTGAAGTCATGATTGACGCCCGAGACGAAGACGTTGTTGACATCGAGGAGGAGCCAGCAATCGGCGCGCCTCGCCAATTCGCCGACGAACTCCCATTCGCTCATCTCGGAACATTCATATTCCATGTAGCTTGAGACATTCTCGATGACGATGCGGCGGCCGAGATAATCCTGGACCTGGGCGATGCGGTCCGCCACATGGACGAGCGCTTCCTCCGTGTACGGAACAGGCATCAGGTCGTGAAGGTTGACGCCGTGGACGCCGGTCCAGCACAGATGGTCGGAAATCCACTTGGGATTGACGCGCCTTGCGAGGGTCTTGAGGTCCGCAAGGTAAGCGCGGTCGAGGGGCGCGGTCGAGGCAATCGACAGGGACACGCCATGCATGACCACGGGATAGCGCTCGGCGACGCGGTCGAGCATGCGCAGCGGCTGTCCGCCCGGCACCATGTAGTTCTCGGAAATGATTTCGAACCAGTCGATTGCCGGATCCGATTCGAGAATCTCGGCATAGTGCTGCGGCCTGAGGCCCAATCCGAAACCGAGATTTGCGGGGCGATTGTCCATGGCGGCCGGAGGGACCGTGGAACGCCAGGCTCCACGGTTCTCCACCATTTCAATCAGCCTTCGGTCTTGCCGCCCGCCGCAGCGCATGCAGCCTTGGTCATGGACAGGAAGCCATGGCCCTTGCAGGAATTCAGGCCCTTGCAGGAGGAATTCGCGGTCTTGCATTCGGACTGGCCCTTGCAGGAATTCACGCCGATACATTGAACCTTGGCGTCTTCCGCCTGGGCCGGGGCAGGGGCCATGCCAGAGATCGCCATGGCGAAGGCAGCAGCGGCAAGTACGGCGCCTGATTTTCCAATGTGCTTCATAATCATTTCCTCGTTGTGATTGAGAACCATCCAGCGGGTTCGAACACGATCATGCCGAACGGTCCGATCACCTGCCAATCACATGGCCGTGGCGGCGCTCACAAGCCGGTGAACGCGGCGTTACTCCTTGAGTAGGAAGGTGATCTTCATGTTGACCCGCCATTCGGCGACCTTGCCGTTCTTGACCACGCATTTGATGTCCTGCACCCAGGCGCCCTCGACCCCGTCAAGGGTCGAATCGGCGCGGCGGATGCCGTTCTCGACGGCGTCCTCAATGCTTTTGGGCGAGGAGGCGATGAGCTCGATGACCTTTGCGACGGCATTTGACATAGCGTTAATTCCTATTTTTCAGCATTGGGGAAAACAGCCTCGTGCCGCGTTCCCTTGGGCGCAAGGCTAACATAAGATGGCGCCACCATGGCACTGCATATTCTCAAGCTCTGCGTCGGCGTCAGCGAAATCGAGGAACTCGAAACTTCGGTGAAAGAGGCGAAGGCCGGTCGCGACACGCTCGATCACGTGACACGCAGTTTCCCGAAGCGCGGCGCGGAAATCGTGCCCGGCGGGTCTCTGTACTGGGTGATCCGCGGCCTGATTCTCTGCCGCCAGCCGATTTCCAACCTCGAAGCAGTGACCGGTTCGGACGGTATCAGCCGCTGCCGCATCGTGTTCAAGCCGCAGATCATTCCGGTGCGGCCGGCCCCGCGCCGCGCCTTCCAGGGCTGGCGCTATCTGGAAGAGGCGGATGCGCCACCCGATCTGCCGAAATCAGCCCAGGCCCAGGGCTTGAGCGAAAAGATGCGGCGCGAGTTGGGGGAACTGGGGCTGCTGTGACAGGTGCCTCTCTTAATCTTCACCCTGAGAGCGTGTGAGATAATCGAAAACGACACCAATCTGGGTCAAAACAGCGGGATGCCAGCTTTCGCTGGCATGACGGAAGTTGGTGTAGCCTCAGTTCCTAAGCTATTGAAATACAACCAGTATATTCCTTGCTCCGTCATGCCAGCGAAAGCTGGC
>JANPCA010000018.1:0-6252 GCA_031430715.1 Hyphomicrobiales bacterium
GCGGTTTCGCCGCCAATCTCGATCTTTCGACGCTCGACGGCAGCAACGGGTTCCGGTTCAGCGGCTTGCCCGGGCCGGACGCACTCGGCAATTCAGTCTCAACGGCAGGCGAAGTCAATGGTCACGGCAGCGATGACCTGATTGTCGGAGCAGTTGGCGAAGATCCGCATGGCAGCAACAGCGGCGCCAGTTATGTTGTCTTCGGCAAAGCGGACGGCTTCGCAGCCTACATGCCGCTATACTATCTCGACGGCAGCAATGGCTTCCGCATCAGCGGCGAGGCAACGTACGACTCATGTGGCGTTTGCGTCTCTTCGGCCGGCGATGTCAATGGCGACGGCTTCGATGATGTGATCGTCGGCGCCTCGAGGGCTGACTCGAATGGCGACTACAGCGGCGCCAGCTACGTGGTGTTCGGCAAGGCGGACGGCTTCGCGGCCAACCTCGATCTTTCGACACTCGACGGCAACAACGGCTTCCAGATCAGCGGCGAGGCAGCGTTCGACGGCAGCGGCGAATCTGTCTCTGCGGCCGGCGATGTCAATGGCGACGGCTTCGATGATGTGATGGTCGGGGCTCACCAGGCCGATCCGCATGGCAATGGCAGCGGTGCCACATATGTGATTTTCGGACACCGACCGCTCACTTCGGTCATGATCAGCGGGACCGACGTCGCCCAGACCAGCAACGGCGGTTATTGCAACGATGTCATCAACGGCCACAACGGCAATGATACTTTGCTCGGCTGGGAGGGTGACGACACAATTATCGGCGGGGCGGGCGCTGACACAGTATTTGGAGGAACAGGGGCCGACACGCTGATCGGCGGAAACGGCAACGACATACTGTGGGGCGATGATGGCACCGACGTGCTGCGCGGCTTCGCTGGCAACGACACGCTCGCCGGCGGCCTGAAGCGCGATGTCCTGGCGGGCGGCGAGGGCAACGACATTTTCCGGTATGGAGCCCTCAATGAGCGCGGCGACACAATTAACGACTTTGCAGGCGGCGACCGGATCGATTTCTCGGCGATCGACGCCATCGCGGGCGGCGCCGATGATGCTTTGGTGTTCGGCGGCACCACGGCCACCGCCCATGGGATATGGTACCAGGTCTTTGCAGGAGGCGTGAGGGTCACCGCCGATACCGACGGCGACACGTCAACCTATGAAATGGCCATCTTTCTCACCGGCGTCACCAGCCTCGATCAGGGCGATTTCATCCTGTGACCGCAGACCCTCAGCGCGTGGTGTAGCCGCCGTCGATGACCATCACGGCGCCGGTCATGTAGCTCGACGCAGGCGTTGCCAGGAACAGGGCGGCGGTGGCGATTTCCTCGGGCTGGCCGACGCGGTCCATGGGCGTCATGCTGCGCCAGGTTGGCGCCCAGTCGGGATTGGCCAGTCCGCCCGCCGTCATCTCGGTTTCGATATAGCCGGGAGCGATGGTGTTGACGCGGATATTGTCGAGCGCCAGTTCCGACCCCAGGCTCTGCGACAGCATGTGAACGGCCGCCTTCGAGGCATTGTAGATCGCCTGGGCCTGGGGGATATTCGAGATCAGGGCCGAGATCGAGCCGATGTTGACGATCGTGCCGCCGCCGCGCTTCTTCATGGGGGCAATGGCCGCCCGGCAGCAGCGGAACAGGGCGTCGAAGTTCAAGTTCATCACGGTGTCGAGGCGGTCGTCGCCAAAGGCCTCGGTGGCGCCATGGGCGGCAACACCGGCGTTGTTGACCAGGATATCGAGGCCGCCGAAACGCTTTTCGGTGGCGGCGATCAGGCGCGCGGGCGCTTGCGCGTCGGTCAGGTCGGCGGCGATGAATTCCACCTCGTGTCCGGCATCGCGCAGGCTCTTGAGGCCGCCGTGGGCGTCGGTGCGCGCCGTGACGACGAGCTTGGCGCCGGCCTCGCCCAGGGCATGGGCGATGGCAAGGCCGATGCCGCGGGTGCCGCCGGTGATGAGCGCCACTTTGCCGTCAGCACGGAAGCGGTCAATGATCATGGTATCCTCCAGTTGGTTGAGCGGGTTGAGTTGAGACGATGGCCATGAACCTCATGGCGCACCGATTTCGGGATAGTGCTGCGACAGCGCGGCGCGGTAGGATTCGCGGATTGCGGCCACGCCGCTCAGGTCCGCGTCAGGTGCCGCGACCTCTTCGAGCGTGGGCGCCCAGTTACTGGCAACCTGATCAACGGGGGTGCCGGTCATGGCGGCGGCGGCCTGAACGGCGGCACCGCCCGCCGCGGTTTCGACCATCGGGCAGGTGAGAACCGCCTGGCCTGAGAGATTTGCCAAGACGTGACGGTAGGCACGCGAGCGCGAGGCGCCGCCGGTGACGATGAGGCGGCCCTCATGGGTCACCCCGGCGCTGGCCAGCAGGTCGCCGCCTTCAAGCAGACCGCACAGGGGACCCTCGACCACGGCGCGGGCCAGTTGGCCTTGGCTGGCATTGCTGCGCAGGCCCGTCAGCATTCCGGTGGCGAGCGGCAGGTTGGGGGTGCGTTCGCCATCGAGATAAGGCACCAGCACTAGGCCGTCCGACTTGGTGCCCAAGGCCAGCGCATCGAAATCGGTGGTGGACAGGCCCATGAGGCGGCGGAACGTGTCGGTCACCTTGGCGGCATTGAGCGTCGTCACCATGGGCATGTAGAGCCCGGTCGCATCGGCATAGCCGTTGATCAGGCCGCTGGCATCCTGGACGCCGACCGGGGTCACGCCATAGATGGTGCCAGACGTGCCGAGCGAAATCACCCGGTCGCCGCGCCTGGCCGACAGCCCAAGGGCCGCCGTCATGTTGTCGCCGGTGCCGGCTCCCACGATGGCGCCTTCGAGGCCGCCGAGATCGGCGGCGGCCGTCACCTTTCCGGCCGCTTCGCCGGAAGCGATGATGCGCGGCAAGATCTCGCGCCAGCCGATTCCGGGAACGGCAAGGCTCGCCAGTTCGGGCAGCCATTGGTTGGTAGCGGGATTGAAATAGCCCGTGCCCGAGGCACCGCCCCGTTCGGTGACGGCCTCGCCTGAAAGACGGTAGACGATATAGTCCGAGGGCAGCATGATGTGCCGGGCCTTCGCCACCAGCCCCGGGTGATTGCGCTCGGTCCAGGCGAGTTTCGCGACCGTCAAAGCCGGGGACGGCACCGAACCCGTCAGTCGCGCCCACGCGGCGGCGGACCTCTTGTCCAACAGAAGGCGGGCGTCGGGGGCGCTTTCGGTGTCGTTCCACAGCTTGGCGGGCCGCAACGGACGGTCATCGGCGCCGAGCATCACCAGCCCATGCCCCTGCCCGCCCACCGAGATGCAGGCGATGCGCGGCAGATAGGTTTCTAGTTCCTTCAAGGCGATGCGCAGCGCCTGCCACCAGGCTTCCGGGTCTTGCTCCGAAAGGGGCGGCGTGGTCGGCGGATGCGGCGCGCAGGCTTCGGCGACGACAGCCCCGGTATCGAGGCGGCGCAGCATCACCGTGCAGGACTGGGTGGAACTGTCGATCCCGGCGGCCAGGTCACGCATGGCGGGCTTCCCCTGAAAGCCGAGCCAGGCTCAAGCCGGCATCGCGCCCGACCGCACCCGATGGATGGCTGAGAAGCAACGCCTCCCAGGTGGTGCCGCGCGCCACCCGCGTCACTTCGGCCAGGGCATCGAGCAAGGCGCCCATGGCCAACGAACTCGCCGTGGCGACGATGCCGCCAAGATCGCCGCCCGGCGGCAGGTCGATCGCCAGCACATGATCGGCTCCCGTGGCGAAGGGGCTTTGCGGAGCGGCCGTGAGTGCGATGATGCCGGAACACAGGCTCCGCGCCCTTGCGCAGAAGGCATTGAGTTCCGCCGAGGCGCCGCCCTTCGACAAAGCCAGCACATAGTCGCCGGGGCGAAGAGCGCCCAAGCCGCCATGCAGACCTTCGGACGGCGGCATATAGAACGCCGGGCAGCCGACCAGCGCGAAGAGATGGGCGGCGCGCCAGGCGATGGCGCCCGAGGTCCCTGCCCCGGTCACCAGCAGTTTTCCGGGCAGGCCCGCCAGCACGGCGGCCACGGCCGCGAAGGCCGGGGTTGCCACCGTCGCACGCGCGCTGAGGACGGCTTTCGCATCCGCCTCCAGCACGGCAAGGGCCTGCCCGGTCAATGTCACGCCGCGAGTTCGATCTGCAGCTTGACATCGGTGGGCCTCGCCTCCACGGCCCGGTCGAAGGCGATGATCGAATCGTCAAAGCCGAACTTGGCCGAGATCAGCGGCTTCAGGTCGATTTTGCCGGAGGCCAGCAGGTTGATGGCCCGCTCGTAGATGTTGTTGTAGCGGAAGATGGTCTTCAGCGTTGCTTCCTTGGTTTGCAGCCCCACGATGTCGACCGGCACCGGATCGACCGGCATGCCGACCAGCACGCAGGTGCCGCCCGGGCACACGACATTGGCGATGTCGAGAATGGCCGGGGCCGCGCCCGAAGCCTCGAACACCACTTCCGCGCCCCAGCCGTTGGTGGTCTCCATCACATAGTCCTTGAGCGGACGATTGCGGACATTGACGGTCTCGATGCCCTGATACTTGCCGATGATATCGAGCTTGGGCTGGGCCACGTCCGAGACGATCACCCGGCTGCAGCCGGACGCCAATGCCGACAAGGCCACGATCATGCCGATGGGGCCGGCCCCCATGACCACGCCAACGTCACCGGGGCGGATTTGCGCCTTGAGGGCTGCCACCACGCCGACGGCCAGCGGCTCGACCATGGCGCCTTCCGCGAAGCTTAAATTGTCGGGAATCTTGAAGACATAAGAGGCTGGATGCACCACTTCGGGCGTCAGGCAGCCATGGACCGGAGGCGTGGCCCAGAAGCGCACCGCGGGGTCGACATTGTAAAGGCCCATTTTCGAGGGTTTGGAATTGGGATCGGGAATGCCCGGCTCGACGCAGACCCGGTCGCCAATCTTCAAATGCTTCACATCGGCCCCCTTGGCGATCACCGTGCCTGCGGCCTCGTGGCCCAGCACCATCGGCGCCTTGACGATGAAGGGACCGATCTTGCCATGGGTATAGTAATGCACATCCGATCCGCAGATGCCGACGGTGTGGACGGCGATCCTCACATCGTTCGGACCCATGGTCATATCGAGCGGGAAATCGCGCAAGCTCAGCTTGCCTTTTTCTTCCAGTACCAGCGCCTTCATGGCGGTCTCCTATGGTTGCAAAGTCACTTTGAGCGAAGCGGCGCCGTCGCCCACCATCTTGATGCCCTTCTCGAATTCCTCCAATGGCAGGCGGTGGCTGATGACTTTCTCCATCGGCAGCAGCCCGCGCTCGATCATGCGGATCGCCACCGGATAGGCATGGGGCGACAGGTGGGCGCCCATGATGTTCAGTTCCTTGGTGTCGCCGATGATGGTCCAATCGACGGTGACCGGTTCCTTGAACACCGAAAACTCGACGAAGCGGCCGCGCTTCCTGATCATGTCGAGGCCCTGCTGCACGGCCTTCGGCGCCCCCGTCGCCTCGATATAGACATCGCAGCCATAACCGCCGGTCAAGCGCTTCACTTCGGCCACCACATCAATCTCGCGCGGATTCATGGTGATGTCGGCGCCGCATTCCTTGGCCAGCTCCAGGCGGTCGGCATGAAGATCGAGCGCGATCAGCCGGGCGGGTCCGGCCATGCGCGCCGCCGCCACCATGCCGATGCCCAGCGAGCCGCAGCCGGCGATCACCACCGTGTCGGTGAACTTGATCGAGGCGCGGTTCACCGTGTGAATGGAACAGGCGAGCGGCTCCACGAACACGCCGTATTCCGGATTCATCGTATCGGGCAGACGGTAGTTCAGCGCCTTGGCCGGGAACTTCATGTATTCGGCCCAGGAGGCTTCGGTGGCCTTGTGGAAGCCATAGATGTCATGGGGTTCGCACAGCCAGTAATTGCCCTCCTTGCAATAGAGGCATTCGCCGCAGGGCACGATCTGTTCGGAACAGACATGATCGCCGAGCTTCAGGCCGTCCCGGGCCCCGGCCCCCTCGCCCAGCGCCACAACCTGGCCGACGAATTCATGGCCAACGGTGACGGGCGGCTCGATGTAGCGGGCTTGGCCCGCCTCGCCCCAGATCTTAGGCGCCCCCATCCAGCATTTCGTATCGGAGGCGCATACGCCCGCCAACACGACGCGCACCAGCACCTCGCCGCGGCCGATCCGCGGCACGGGCACGGTTTCCAGGCGATAATCTTTCGGGCCATGGCAGACCACGGCCCGCATGGTGGTGGGGATGTTTGG
>JANPCA010000019.1:0-4080 GCA_031430715.1 Hyphomicrobiales bacterium
CCGCGGAACGACAGCGCGTTGGCATGGTCGATATAGGCGGCCTCGGCGATCGGGCCTCCTTCGGTGATTTCCGTGGTCTCCGGAATTTCGATCGACCAATCCTGGATATTTGAGATCGTGCCGTTCATCACGAAGAACAGCAGCAGCAGAAAGACGATGTTGATCAGCTGCAGCTGCCAGTTGGACTCGCGCTTGTGTTTGGTGCGCTTCAGCCGGATCATGGCGTTACCTTCCCGAAAGGGTCAGCGCCTGCAGCTTGCTGGTGCGGGCGAGTTCCATCACCGTCACGAGGTCCTGGACATCGGCATCCTTGCGCACCCGGATGATGCCCGCGGCGACACCGCGCTTTTCGAAGGAATCAAGTTTCGCCACGAGGTCCGTCAAGGCGACCGGAGTGCCGTTGATGCGCACGGCTGGACCATGGGAAATGTCGAGGACGACGCCCGGCATGGTATCGGCGGGGGTGGCCGTTGCCGCGGGCGCCGCGCTGCCTTCCGCGCCCTGCCCCATGCCGAGCTGGCCGTGTTTGGCGAAGGTCGTCGACAACATGAAGAACATCAGCAGCAGGAACACCACGTCGACCAGCGGCACCAGGGGAATGGGACGCGCGACATGGGCGGGGCCCTTAATTCGCATGGCCCCTCCGGGCGCCCTGGAAGCTCGTCACGTCGTCGAAGCCGCGCGCCACGTCCTCGGTGATGCGGTTGGCGAAAAATCCGGTGAGGGTGGTTTCAATGGTCGAGCGCTCGTTTTCGATACGGCCTTCGAACCAGCTGCTGACCGAAGAAAAGATGATGGCGACGCCGAGCCCCAAGGCCGTGGTCAAGAGGGCCGTCCAGATGCCGCCGGCCAAGGCTGAAGGGTTGACCACGGCGCCCGATTGTTGCAACTCGCTGAAGGCCTGGATCATGCCGATCACCGTGCCGAACAGGCCGAGCAGCGGCGCCAGCTGACCGATCAATTCGATCAGCCGCAAATGGCGGCCCAGTCCCCGCAACTCTTCCTCCGCAACCCGCGCCACATCGTCCTTCACGGCGCCGAGGTGGGCACCGCCATGGGTCAGGCCGCGCATGGCGTGGCGCACCACCCTGGAGAGTGGCGAACGGTGCGACTCGACCATCTGATAGGCCCCGTCGTGGTCGCCCGAGAGCCACATCTCGATGGCCTTGAGCGCCGTCCTGTGGCGGCCGACGCGGGCCAGCAGGAATTGCAGAAGCTTGTAGGCCGAAACCGCCAGGGCGATCACCGACATCACCAGGATAATGACGGCAACAGGCCCGCCCTTCTCGATGAGGATCAGAGGATCAAACTTCATGGCGGGCTAGCCCTGTGACTGGTTGGCCGTCAGCCGCCGTTGGCCTCGTCGGAGAAGCCGATCTGGACCTTGGTCGACAGTTCGATATTGGCGTTGCAAAGTTCAAGGTAGTCCTTGTCACCCTTGCACTCGGAAAAGTCGTTCATATCAAGGCGCCCGATCTTGCTGCATTCGGAGCTCAACGGGAACCTGGCATATTTGCGCTGATTGGCGCGGATCGCCGGGAAGCTCAGGATATTGGAGCCCTCGAAGGAGTCGGTGGTGCTGATGATATAGATCTCGAACTTCAGCTGATCGAGATTGACGCCGAGCTTGTTGACGGCCCTGAACGTCACGATACATTTCTTGTCATCGGGCTGCGCCGAAAAAAGCTCCAGCTGGAAGGCAGGTGACTGCTCCTGCGCCTGGGCCGGAACCGCTGCCGTCATACCGAGTGCCGCCAACCAAACCTTGCCGAGCCGCATCCGCCGTCCTCCCGTTGTTTTTCCGCCCTTTCAGGCACATGGCCAGACTTCATACGTCAAGCCCCGGTCTTTGCCAACACGCCAACGCCATTCATTTCAGAAGCTCGGCGACGATCTGGCGGAACTGGTTGAAGGCGGCGTTGCCGGCATAGGCGTTGGCGGCCGCCTTCGGCGTTCCCGGGCCCGAACCGGTGGGTGGCGCCTTGCCCTTGCCCGCCATTTTCCGTGCCGCCCAGTCGATCAGCCAGCCCACATCCTTGCCAGTGAGAAAGGGATTGGCCTTGACCACGTTGGCGCCCATGGCGTCGGCGACACTCTGCGCCGGGCTGGCGCCCAGGGCCTTGGCCGCTCCACCTGGTCCCAGGAAGTGGGCGAGGTAGAGATTTCCCGACGTGACAGCATGGCCGGTGGCGCGGATGTAGCTGGCGTTCTCGCGGGTCAGGGCTGTCGTCATGGCAAGCGCCAGATCGCAATTGGTGCGCAGCGCCAGGATTTCGGCGCGCGATTTTCCGGCCATCAGATCGGGCCGGTGGTCGGCGATGATGCGCAGCCAGGTGCTCTGGATGAACTGGCCCAGCCCCACCGCCGTCGACAGCGGATTGGCCGCGTCGCAGCGATTGCCGCTTTCCACCGTCGTGATGCGGAAGACCAGCGCCTCGATGGCGCCGCCCTTGGTCTCGACGCGGCTCTGGTATTCGCCGAAGGGATTGACCGGCTGGTTGCCGCGCAGCAGCTCGAAGTGCAGAAGCGGCTCGTCGCTTGAGGCGGAATGGCCGATGACGCCTAAGCGCTGCCCGGCCCTCAGACGCTTGCCCTCGACCAGTTTGTCGGCAAAGCTCTTGAGATAGGAATAGACGGTGACCGTGCCATCGTCATGGCCAAGTTTCACCGTGTTGCCGCGCTTGGCCTCGGGACCAGCAAACAGCACCTTGCCTTCGAAGGCCGCCACCACGGGCGAGCCGGGCGGCGCCGTCCAGTCGACGCCGGTGTTCATGCGGCGTTTCTTGGTGACCGGATCCTTGGCCGGGCCGAACTTGGCGGTCATGACGCCCTTGACGGGAGTCACCATGCCGCCGCTCTGGGCGCCCTCGCCCTTGCCCGACACGCATTCGAAGGGGGCCCTGGGCTTGGGTTGGAACACGAAGCATTCCATGGCGTCCTCGCCAACCCGGTCGATCCGGACATAGAGAATTTTGCCAAGCCCGGTCTTGGGGTCGCGCGCCTTGGAGGAATAGACGACGGTGATGCTCTCGCTGCCCTTGACCGGCTGTTCGAGATCGAAGTTCCGCGACAGCATGAGAATGATTTCACCGGCGACCGCGGTCGACACGTTGTTGCGCACCGCCGCGCCATAGATCGCATCCATCAGGCGCTGCTTGGCGATGCTGCCGCCCGTGTCGTCCTCGCGGAAAATATCCTGGCCGAACCAGGGGTTCTCCGATTCGGCATAGGTGCCGATGTCGGTAACCGCGATGGCCCGGCGGAAGACCCCGTTGCGATAGATGGCAAGCTGCGCCGGGACATAGTCATACTGGTCCCGGTCGGGTTTGAAGCCGATCACCGCGATGCCGTCGCCCTTCTCCAGTCCGCCAATCTCGAAATTCTCGCGCGCCACCAGTTCCGCATCCTTGGACGGGGCCTCGGCGAAACCGCCAGCGGTCAGTATGTCGGAAAGGGATGCCGGGGCATCGATGGTCTTGACAAAGGTGGTGCGGGCCGGCGTCACCAACTCGTCCTGGCTATCCACGGCGACCGCGACGACGGTTGCATCCTCGACCGGTTCCGCTTCGATGGGGCTGGTGTCCTCGCCCGTGTCGGCGGAGGTTTGCGCGAAGGCGAAACCGATCTGCGAACCGGTCATGGCGCCGGGCAGCACCTCGCCGCCCGATTCGAGATTGTCGGTGAGACGGAAGACCTCGCCCGCCAGCTTCAAGGGCTTGGCCTTTTTCAGGATGTCGCCTTGCAGCTTCAAAATCTGCCGCGAGGTGGTGGCCTTGCGGCGCACCACCAAGGGATCACCGCTCAGGTCGATCATGTTAGGCTGCGAGATATCGGGAAGGTTTTCTTGCTCCGCTTCAGCCTCGGCTTCCGCCTCGGGTGCCACGGCGCCATCGGCTGCCGGCTCTGAAGCGGAAGGATCGACCGCAACCAGTTCCTGCTGCAGTTCCTCTTCCGTGAAACTCGTCTGGGTCCCACCAGTCCGAACATGAATGACCAGTGCCATGGTGCTGACGCCAAGCGCCAGCATGGCCAGCACCAGGAAGGCGACGAGCGGCAACTGCGAAGGCGGTGGCGGCCTGG
>JANPCA010000020.1:0-4506 GCA_031430715.1 Hyphomicrobiales bacterium
AGGTGCTGCACGAGCTCGCGGACGCGGGCAACACGGTGGTCGTCATCGAGCACAACCTCGAAGTGATCAAAACAGCGGACTGGGTCATCGACTTGGGGCCGGAAGGCGGCGACGGCGGCGGCAAGATCGTGGCAGCGGGAACGCCGGAGGACGTGTTGCGCAGAGGGAAGAAGGAAGCGGGGGAGTGAGTGAACTCTCGGTAGACATTGAGCGGGAGTTTCGAAGCAGCGACGCAATGCCAGGGCGAACACTCTATCTCATTTCAGAGACCGCCCTGCAAATCATTCGGCGTGCTCAGGCATCAGGTGTCCGTATCCTAGGAATAGATGGCTTCACGATTTCGGAAGGTATGACGCGGCCTTCCATGGAGCATAGCGTCGACTATTCAAATTGCAACGATGGCGTTCCTGAGGCCGCCGCTGATTTTGTGGGGTCGAATCGAATGCATTTGACGCATTTCGAGGTCGTACTGGAATGAAAAATCCTCAGTTCTCTTTGAGATCAATACTTCACCACACGCATTCCACCCCAAACGCTCTGAATGCCGCATCGCCTGTCACCAAGGGCAATCCTTCCACCAATGACTGCGCGGCCAGAAGCCGGTCGAAGGGATCGCGGTGCGGGCCATCGAGTCGTCCGGCGTTCAGACTGTGCGCGACGGTTATGGGTAACCGTTCAAAGCTGTTGCTGTCCATCAGGTTCTCGAACCTCTTGTCGATCTCCTCGGCGGCCGCAATCTTGCCGATGCGCACCTTGTTGGAAATTTCGAAAGCCGTGACCGCGCTGACGAAACACGGATTGCCTTGACCAGCAATCAACTCCCTCGCCCTGTTCGAAAGCCGCGGATCGTCCAGCAGCCACCAGACAAACGCGTGGGTGTCGAGAAGACAGTTCAATCGCCCTTCTCCCAAAGCGCCAGCTCTTCCTCGGACAAGGGATCGAAAAACGAATCCGGTATCTTGCCCAGAAGATGCCTCATCGCCCCCGGCACGCGCTTCTTCTTCTCAACCGGTTCGGCGGCCACCAGCCTCGCCACGGGCGTGGTTCCCCGCGCAATGATGATTTCCTCCCCCGCCTCGACGCGCTTCAGGAGCTTGGAGAGTTCGGTCTTAGCCTTGTGAATGGTGACGACGGTCATAGCAACTGGTTAGCTAACCCCTTAGCTAAATTCAACGCTCCGCCCCTCACTCGATCAGCGGCACCCGGCTGGTGGCGCGGATGCCGCCGGGGACGGGTACCTGGGTGGCGCCATAGTCGGCGTCCAGCACCAGCACCGGCCCGTCCGTGAGATCGATGCGTTTGGCGGTGATGGCGGTATAGGGCGACTAGGCCGCGACCGTGGCGTTGGGGTCGATATGGAGGCGGCCAGACGGCAGGTAGATGGTGCCGGTCAATTCCTCGGCCCTGGTGCTGCCGTTGCGGTTCTGCGCGAACTTGCGGGAAAGCGGGGATATGGAGGTCATGGCTCCGGGCGGTGAGAACGGCGCGGTGCGAACCGCAATCTGCCAAAGGTGGAAACGATTCGAAGCGGAAATTGGACGCGTTCAAAACGCGAACCAGCAATGTGCCGCATGCGGCGCGCCAGAACGCGGCGCCCCAAGCCTACCAGGAGATCGACCACCCCGCCTGCAGGGTCGCGCTCACCGTCTCGTCCATGTGCCCGTCGCGCTCCCAGCTGAGGCCCGCTCCAAGAATGAGTGCTGCGGCCGGACGGTATTGCCAGGTGAGTTTCAGTTCAGGCGTGATGGTGAGCGTTCCGCCACGCCCCGGATCGTCGTCATATTCGACACCCGCCGAGCCCATGACTTTCAACCGCTCCGCCGCTTGATAGGAAACGTCGAGTTTCGCGGAATAGAAGGGATCGCCGCGGATCTCGCCGGTCTCTTCCTGGTCGATCTGCGCCGCGGCGGCAAAGGTGATTTCAGTCAGCGCATCGGGTTTCCAGGTGAGATCGATATAGGGTCCGATGACCGGCGGCGAATCGACGCCCTCCTCCGCGTAGCCGCGGGCCAGCAGGATGGCGGCGATCTGGCCCTCGAAGGTCTTCCTCTCCGTCTGCACACCGGCGATGAACTCAGGCCCGGCCATGTGGCGGCGCAGGCCGGCGCGGCTCCTGTCCGAAAAATAATGCCGTCCCATGTAGGCGAATTCGATGAATGGCTGCCAGGACTCCCGCGGCCCGGCGCTGATCCGCAAGGCCACTTCCGGCTCGATATAGTCCTGGGTCTGGCGGCCGGTAGTCTGGCCGTCTTCGCGCCGCATCCGGCCATGCAATTCGGACGCGGCCCCGGCATCGAATTTCAAAGTAAAGGCCTCCCATTCCCATTCAAGGCCAGCGGATGCTTCGATGGTGTGATCGTCCGATGTCAGCCGGGCGCCCGATATGCTTTCATCGAGGATGCGCGCATAAGCATAGGCCGCATCGAGCGTCAGCGTGATGTCCTCTTCGATCTGACGTTCGAAGCTCACTGTCTGGTCGGCCGTCGACTCGCCCCATGACCCGTCATCGGTTCGATAGTCGAGCACCGCGCCGGATTTGATTTCAAGCTCGCTGCCGGAGCGCTTGCAGAGATATGCCGCCTTTGGTTTCAGCAGCAGGGATTGCGCCGGTTCGCTGCTCTGCTTCACACCGCTTTCCAGCGATGCCGACAAATTGCATTTTGCTCCCGCCTGCGCATCCGCCGCTGCCGCAACACCTGGATGGGGCATAAGCAACAATGCCGAAGCGAGAATCGCCGCATGGCACGCTACTGGTCCCGCATCCCGGCGCATCGTCAGATCCTTGGACATGCAATGTGCCCGCGGGCCTCAAGGTCCGCGGGCACATTTCGCCTCATGTGTTTACGGCGTGCACTCGGGATGTTCAATGATGTCTTGCGGGTCGTCACAGCCGCTGCCACCCGGAACGCGCGGCTTGCGGCGCTTTTCCATCACGGAGCTGGCGTCATAGGCGGAAATGCCGCCGGCGCTGGCCTTCACCGGCACAACCGACAGGGAAGACATGGCGATCATGGCCGCCAACACTGCCATCAGGGTCTTGGTCATTTTTAGTTCCTCTCGTTAAGCGTGCCATTCCGGGGCCGCGATGTCTTTATGCGATAAGTAGCCTTACGTGCCGGTGACAGGAAGCGTCAGTGAAATGTCATCTTGAAGAAAAGCGATAGCGGCCACACCGGTGGTCATATTGTTCACGATAACTACTCTGTTTATCATAGATATAATTCACCCGCGGGCGGGCCGTTCATCCCGTGTTGGGGGAAGTTGACCGGCGCTCCATGCTGCGGCGCAATATCGCAGTAGATTTAATGTAACTCTTCTTGATACATTTCTACCGATGATGTATCTGCCAGCCACAAATGAACTGCAACAAGGAGAACCACATGAATACCGGCATTATCCCCAACAGCTGGTCGGGTCCTATTCTTTCGGTGCTGCGCATCGTCACCGGCCTGCTCTTCCTCGCCCATGGCACCGCCAAGCTCATCCAGTGGCCCTTTGTCGAGATGTTCAAGGACGGCGTGCCGCTGGCCTCGCTCTTCGGCATCGGCGGCGTGCTCGAAATCGTGGGCGGTGCCCTGATCGTCCTCGGCCTTTTCACACGCATGACGGCTTTCGTCCTATCGGGCATGATGGCGGTGGCCTATTTCATGTTTCACGCACCCTCTTCCTTCTACCCAATCATCAACCAGGGCGAACTGGCGGTCATCTACAGCTTTGTGTTCCTGTATCTGGCAGCCGCCGGTGCCGGCCCCTGGAGCCTGGACGCAAAGCGCGCCACGGCCTGATTTCCCGGAACAATCTCCCTTGATGGCCGGGCTTTTCCCGGCCATCTTTGTTGGCGCAGAGGAGGCCACGATGCGTACACCCCTAGCCGTTATCACCGGAGGCTCGCGCGGGCTGGGCTATGAGACAGCCCGCCAGCTTGGGCTGCTCGGATACCGCCTGGTCATTGCCGCCAAGGACGGCAAACGCCTGGGCGAGGCCGCCAAGGCATTGAAGGAGCATGGCTACGACGTCCATTCCAAGACCGTGGACATGGCATCGGCCCGCTCCATCGCGGCCTTTGGCGAGTGGCTGAAGTCCCTGGCGCCGGTCGATGTGCTGGTGAATGCCGCTGGCATCCTGCCCGAAACCGCGAAGGACGGCGTCCTCGGAACCCCCGACAAGCTGGTGACCGATACCCTCACCATCAATGCCATCGGTCCCTGGCGCATGTGCAAGGCGGTGGCGCCGCACCTGGCCCAGGGCGCGCGCATCGTCAACGTCTCCTCCGGCATGGGTGGCATGGCTGAGATGGGCTCTGACTTCTTCGGCTACCGCGCTTCCAAGGCCGCCCTCAACGCGCTGACCCGCACCCTGTCCCATGAGCTGAAATCGCGCGGCGTGCTGGTCAATTCGGTTTGCCCCGGATGGGTCAGGACCGGCATGGGCGGCCCCAATGCCACCCGCGACGTGGCCGAGGGGGCCTCGGGCATCGTCTGGGCGGCAACGCTGCCGCCCGACGGC
>JANPCA010000021.1:0-4125 GCA_031430715.1 Hyphomicrobiales bacterium
CGCCTCGCCGCTGATCTGGAAGCCGTTGCTGCCGTCGAGCGTCGAAAGATCGAGATTGGCCGCGAAACCGCCCGCCTTACCGAACACAACATAGCTAGCGCCGCTGTAGTCGCCATGCGGATCGGCACCTAAGGCTCCGACAATCAGGTCGTCGAAACCGTCGCCATTGACATCACCGGCCGACGAGACGGCTGTGCCGTACAAGTCACCCGCCGCCTCGCCGCTGATCCGGAAGCCGTTGTTGGCGTCGAGCGTCGAAAGGTCGAGATTGGCGGCGAAACCGTCGGCCTTGCCGAACACCACATAGCTGGCGCCGCTGTAGTCGCCAAGCGAATCGGCCCACCACCAGGCCCCGACGATCACATCGTCGAAGCCGTCGCCATTGACATCACCGGCCGATGAGACGGAAATGCCGCTTAAGTCGGACTCAGCCTCGCCGCCGATCTGGAAGCCACTGCTGCCGTCGAGCGTCGAAAGGTCGAGATTGGCCGCGAAACCACCCGCCTTGCCGAACACCACATAGCTGGCGCCGCTATTATCGCCATGCGGATCGGCACCTTGTGCTCCGACGATCACATCATCGAAGCCGTCGCCATTAACATCCCCGGCCGATGAGACGGACAGGCCGCTGCTGTCACCCGCTGCCTCGCCGTGAATCCGGAAACCATTGCTGCCGTCGAGCGCGGACAGATCGATATTGGCTGCGAACTGCGGCATGCGAGTTCTCCCATCGTTCCAATCTGGGCTGTTCCTCGCAGCCGGGTTAATCCGCGCGCTTTTGCTCGGCCTTGACAACTTACATTCCGTTACGCCACGAACAGCACGCCCAGTTCTTCCTGCGTCCGCCACTTGACTTCGCAGAGCTTGGTTTCGGCTAGCCCCACGATCTTCAGTTCGAAGTGGCGCGGCAGATTGGCCGCGCCGGTGAGCCGCACCCGGCAGCCCGCGTGCGACATGTCGCGGATCTGACAATCCGCAACACAAGTGCGGTGATTGTAGACGATCTTGGCGGTGCGCAAGGTGCGCTGCCGGAGGTGGCGGCGGTTGTTGGCCGCATCGCCCGGCGGGGCAAGGGCCTGCTTCAGCAAATCCTCATGCACCAGCCGCAGGATTTTGACGAGGACATCGGTTGGCAAGGTCACCAGCTGCTGGCCGAGCAAGGTCGCGTCGACGACATCGTTGACGGGTCCGGAGCTGGGGCGTTGGGCTGCTGCTGACGACATGGAGGGTCCAGGAAATTACCAATCCCCCCAGTCTGAACGAAACGGCTTTGCATTCCCTTCGCGGGCGGAACGAAAATCGGGATCGTGGTTAAGAAATCGTGTGAAGGTGGGCGGGAGAGCAGCGCTCACGCAATTGTGACGGCCTGACATCGATGACGTGATTGAACTTGTGATATAGATCACATACGGAGTTGAAACACGTGCTGCAGAGCCTGAGGCAATCGATGCATGGATCCCGGAAATTGTTCGAGGACATCCCTTGGGCAGCCCGCAAGGCTTTCGTGTCCTCCTCCCGTGAGCTTGAATTGCGCAGCCGTGAAATCCTCTTCCACGCGGGCGATTCGGGCGATGGCTGTTACCTGCTGCGCTCCGGTGTGGTCAAGGCCGCGGTGATCGCGCGCGATGGCCAGGAGCGACTGCTGGCGGTTTTAGGCCCCGGTGCCATGATCGGCGAACTCTCGCTCATCGACGATGAACCCCGTTCGGCGACGATTTCGGCCCTGAAACCCTGCCGCCTGATGCATCTGACCAAACCCGCCTTCTTCCGTCTGGCCGACAACAATCCGCAGGTCTACCGGCGGGCCTTGAAACTTCTCGCCCACCGCCTGCGCGGCACCAACGACACTGTGGTGGCCCAGGGCACGGTGAGCGTGTCGGGCCGCGTCGCCCGCGCCTTCGCCTCACTCGCCGAGGGGCTGGGCGACGAACAGAGCGACGGGCGCATCCTGCTGGCCCACAAGATCACCCAGAACGATATCGCCGGGATGGCGGGCGTGGCCCGCGAAAACGCCAGCCGTGCCATCAACGACCTGCTGCGCGCCGGCGTGCTCGGCCGCGCGGGAAGCTTCTACATGATCGAACAGCCGGTGGCGCTCCTTGACATGGCGGAGATTTGAAACACAAGCTCCGCCCCGTCATGGTCCGCGAAAGCGGACCATCCATCTCAGCGCGTGGATAGAATGGTTCCTCCGCTTTCGCGGAGGATGACGGATTTTTGGGATGATTCAGACGAGCCGGAATTGGTTCTACCCCTGACTCTCGATGAGCCTCTCGACCAGCACCCGCATGTCCGCGATCTCCGCATTGGCGAAAGCAATACGTAGGTAGGACTCTTGTCCTGGGCCGAACATCGAACCCGGAAGACACAGAACATCATGCTCGCCCGCCAGCCGCATCGCTATTTGCTTTGCTGACTGGTTAGCAAAAGGATGCCTCACATAGGCGAACAGTGCCCCGGCGCTGACCAATTCATAACGGAGATCCCGATGAGCGAAAGCGCCGCGCAACGCCTGCAGCCGCTCACGCATCATGAGCGCCTTGCCAGTCTTCCAATCGCCCAGCGCATTGAGCCCGAACAGGGCGGCGCGCTGCGAAACATTGGGCGCACAGATCGCCATGCAGTCCATGATCTTCTCGATCTCCGCCAGCAGGCCGATGCTGGCGATGAGCGACCCCACCCGGTATCCGGTCATCGAGAAGACCTTGGAGAAACTGTAGAGGTGAATGAAAGCGTCCGGCCATTGGGGCCTGGCGAAAATGCCATGGGGCGGGGCAGGGCCGTCGCGGAAATCCTTGTAGGTTTCGTCGATCACCAGCGCCACGCCCCGTGACAAGGCCAGGTCGAAAAAACCCTCGATGACCGCTGGCGGGTAGATCGACCCGGCCGGATTGTTGGGCGAGCACAGCACGATGGCGCGGGTCCGCGCGTCGATGAGCGCTTCGGCATCGCTTGGATCGGGCCAAGGGTTGGCACCGCCGATGGCCGGAATGGTCCGGGCCGCGATGCCCAGCATGCCGAGCCACATGGTGTGGTTGAAGAAATAGGGCACCGTCACGATGACATTGTCGCCAGGCTTGGCGATGGCCAGCATGGCCGCGGCAAAGGCCTGGTTGCAACCCGCCGTGACGCAGACCTGCTCGGGTGCCACCAACCCGGCATAGTCCGCCGACATATGGGTGGCGATGGCCGCGCGCAATTCCGGCAGGCCGAAAATGTCGGTGTAAAGACTTGTGCCCGGAAGCATGGCGGCCCGCGCCACTTCCGCCTCGAGTTCGGGGGCGGGTGGCCAACTCGGCACCGCCTGGCAGACATTGAGGAGGGCGCGGTTGCGCAAGCCCGGCCGGACCCAGGTCTGCGCCTCCATGATGGGTGGCGCCTCGGTTCCGTGCACGGCGGGATTGACGGGATATGTCATGTTGGGGCACCAAGGGGACAGACAGATGTCACCGGAAAATGCCGGGCGGCGAACAAGGGTGCAAGCATGAAAGCGATCAGGATCAGCGAAACCGGCGGCCCGTCCGTCATGAAGCTCGTCGATGTCGAGGTTCCAGCCCCGGGGCCGGGCGAGGTGCGGGTGCGCCAGAAGGCCATCGGCCTCAACTATATCGATACCGATCACCGCTCCGGCCTCTATCCCGTGCCGCTGCCCAGCGGCATCGGCCTGGAAGCGGCGGGCGTCGTCGAGGAACTGGGGCCGGGCGTCAAGGGTCTGAAGCTGGGCGACCGCATCGCCTATGGCACGGGCGCGGTGGGCGCCTATGCCGAAATGCGCAACCTGAAGGCCAACCGTATCACCAAATTGCCCAAGGCCATCTCCGATGAAACCGCGGCCGGCATGATGCTGAAGGGCATGACGGTGCGCTATCTGCTGCGCGCCACCTATAAAGTGACGCCCGGCGAAACCATCCTGCTGCACGCCGCGGCGGGCGGCGTCGGCCTGATCCTGAGCCAATGGGCCAGGGCGCTTGGCGTCATCGTCATCGGAACGACAGGTTCCGCCGACAAGATGGAACTCGCCAGGGCCCACGGCTGTACCCATGTGATCAATTCCTCAACCGAGAATGTCGTTGAGAGGGTGAAGGAGATCACCGCCGGCAAGGGCGTGCCCGTGGTCTATGACGG